>CADCPJ010000105.1 GCA_902803245.1 uncultured Lachnospiraceae bacterium
GAGCTCGATGTCGACCTTGTATCTCTCCTTCAGCTTGCTCTTGATGACGTCGATCTGCTGATCGCCGATGCCGTAGAGCAGGGACTGATGGTTCGCGGAGTCAATGACGTTCTTGAAGGTGAGGTCTTCCTGTGCAAGCCTCGCCATCGCCTGGGCGACCTTGTCCTCATCGCCCTTGTTGGCTGCGCGGTATCTCTCGTATGTGTAGGGAACGGAGAGCTCCGTCTTGGGATAGGCGATCGGGGCAGCCTTCGTGGAGAGCGTATCTCCCGTGGAGATATCGAGCTTCGCGAGAGCGCCGATGTCACCGGCCGCAAGCTCCGGAACTTCCTGGGCCTTGTTGCCGCGCATCACATAGAGCTTGCCGAGGCGGAATTCGGCGTTCTTGTCGGGATCATACAGGGCGTCGTCCGCTTTCAGAGTGCCGGAGCACACCTTGATCAGGCTGTATTTGCCGATGAACGGGTCGACGATGGTCTTCCAGACGTAAGCGGACTTCTCCTTGGCCGGGTCATAGTTGGCCTCAAAGTCAGCGCCGGTCTTCGTGTTCTTGCCGGTAATTTTGCACTTGGAAGGGGCCGGGAAATAAGCGACGATCTCCTCGAGAAGATTGCCGACGCCCATAACATTCACCGGGGAGCCGACGCAGACCGGAACGATGGAGCCGTCAGCGACGTTGGCGGCGATTGCCTCGGCGACCTCTTCGTCCGTGAACTCGTCTCCGCCGAAATATCTCTCCATGAACTCCTCGCTTGTCTCAGCGACGGATTCCATAAGCGTCTCGTGATAAGCCTCGAGATCCGCCTCGAGCTCCGCCGGGACGGGGCACTCCTCGATCTTGCCCTTCGCGGCGTACTTTCTGCCCGCTCTCTTCACGACGTTGACATAGCCGGTCAGCTTGCCGTCCACGCGGATCGGGATGTGGATCGGAGCGATCTTCTGGCCGTAGAGCTCCTCGAGCTTCTCGACGATCTCGGAATAGTTCGCGTCTGCGTTGTCCATGCCGCTGACATAGAACATGCGGGGAAGCCCCCTGTCCTCGCAGAAGTTCCAGGCCTTCTCCGTTCCGACCTGCACGCCCGCCTTGCCGGCGATGACGATCACAGCGGCATCCGCTGCTCCGACAGCTTCCTCCACCTCACCGACGAAGTCGAAGAAGCCGGGTGTGTCGAGAATATTGATCTTCACCTTGTTCCACTCGATGGGAACGACCGCGGTGGAGATGGAAAACTTTCTCTTGATTTCCTCTTTATCGTAGTCGCTGATGGTGTTTCCGTCAGTGACCGTACCCATGCGCCCGGTGAGCCCAGAAAGATGTGCCATGGATTCTGTCAGGGTCGTCTTGCCGGCGCCGCCGTGGCCAAGTAACGCAACATTTCGAATGCTGTCAGTTTTGTAAACGTCCATAAAGACCTCCCAAAAATCATAATATGGAACTATTATACGAAAGTGCTTCCGGATATTCAAGAACTTTTCGGCATTTCTCCCATTTCCGGGAGATGTCCGCGGGAAAATGCCCCGCAAAAGGCACCGCGCAGCCCCTTTCCGCCCACAGAATCCTCAGCGAATCGGTGCATTTGCGAAAAATGAAAAGAGCCCGCATGGAAAGGGGCTCTTCTCTTTATCTTCGGCACAGCTTCCGTGCCGCCCTGTTCATTTTTCAGATGACAGACCGGGCCGCGGTCCGGTTCTCCCGCAGAGAGGTTCAGGCTGCCGTGGACTCATCCGCCGCTTCCGATACTGTCTCAAGAAGTTCTCCGACAGCTGACTCGGCCGAGGATTCCAGTTCCTCTGCAAATTCCTCTGCTGCAGACTCTGCCTCATCAGCTGCAGAGCTGATGACGCTCTCCGCTTCCTCGAGACTCATGTCGATCTCGCCCGTCGTCTCTTCGGCAGCAGCCTGAAGCTCTTTCAGGGCGTTCACGTAGTAATCCACGACGTAGTCCTTCGCCTGATCGATGGTGTAGACGTCGTCATTGACCTGGAAAGACGTGATCTCGGGAAGAATCTTCGCGCATTTGATGATTTCCGCATAGAGAACCGGAGAAGCTTCGCGGTCAGCGTCATAATACTCCTTAGCTGTCATATCCACAGCCTCCGCCAGCTCATCGAGATGCTCGTCGAACTCCTCGTCGAGGTAGAACTTGCTGTCTGTGATCTCGCAGGTTCCTTCGTCTCCGTTAACATTTACATAGATGAGGCCCGGATCGTTCCCGCCGCTCATGAAGACAAGCCTGTCGCCATCGACGTTGAAATTGAACTGCCAGAAATCGCCGAGAATTGCGTACTCCTTGTCGCCGACCTGCTTGATGCCGACGAGAACAGGTGCAACGATCTGAACATCGGTGGGATCATAGTTGTTTAAGTTGCGCTCGCAGATGAAGTCCGTGATGGCCTCGTCCGTCGGATCCTCATTGATCTCGGGGCTGTCAAGCTGCTCGCGGAGCACGGCGCTGAAATCAAAGTCCTTATCCTCCGTGCCGAAGAGCGCGCCGACCACGGACTCCGCATCCGTCTCGCCCTGATCGCCCGTCTCACCGGAGAACATGCCGATGATCCCGCTCACCTTCTCCGTGATTCCGTCAAGATCCGCGCCTTTAAGAAGGTCGGAGATGCCCGTGACCAGTTCATTCATATCCCCGCCGCCAAGAAGTCCGGCTGCGGTCTCCGCGAGGCCTTTGCCCTCGCTGATAAGGGTTCCCAGACTCTCAATGAGCCCCCCTTCTTCATCGGATCCGAGGCTCCCGAGGAGGCTGCCAATGAGGCTCTCGCCCTCCCCCTTATTGTCGATTGCTTCGCTGATGCTTCCGATCAGAGCGCCGAGAATGCTGCTCTCCTGAGCTTCGCCTGCACCTTCCTCCGAAGCGCCCATGGCTTCATCCTCCGCGCCCGCTTCCGCCAAAGATTCAGAGCTCGCGGCGGTGCTCTCTTCCGCAGGGGACTGCGCGCTTTCCGCAGCGCTCTCTTCCGCAGCGGACTGCGCGCTTTCCGCAAAGACGGAGACGCTTCCCGCAGCCATGCTCACTGTGAGAGTTCCGGCAATCATCATTGCTACGATTTTTCTCTTCATAAAAATACCTCCTTAAATGCAGCAGTGAAACCAGGGCACTGTAAGCAGCTGTTCTTAGCAGCTGCTCTTAGCAATTGCTTTCGACAATGACTCAGGCTGACTGGTATATTTAAAATGTATTATAGATCATATGAGTTCCAAATGCACAACATTTTTTTATTCTTATGTGCTACAATAACCTCATTCGCTTAAGAATAAAGCGGCAGCGTTCTCACACAGCGCGCGCTGCATAAAAAAGGAACGTAGGAGATTTAAGGCATGAAAATCGGTTTTATCGGACTGGGGCTCATAGGAGGCTCCATAGCGAAGACCATCCGCAGGGTTCATCCTTCCGCCCGGATACTCGCCTACAACCGCACCCAGGAAGTCCTGAACCAGGCGACCCGGGAAGGGGTCATCGACGAGGCCGCGTGGGACATCACTCCGGCATTTTCGGACTGCGACTATATCTTCCTGTGCGTCCCGGTCGTCACGATGAAAAAGTATCTGCGCGACCTCAAGGCGGTCATAGGCCCCGGGACGATCCTCACGGACGTCGGGTCCACCAAAGGCGATATTCACGAGACGGTCGAACAGCTCAGCCTCACCTCCAGCTTCATCGGCGGCCACCCCATGGCCGGCTCCGAGAAGGTCGGATACAGCCATTCCACGGACCGCCTGCTTGAAAATGCCTGGTACATCCTGACTCCCGGGGGAAATGTCCCCATCGAGAGGGTCAGCGCCTTCTCCGAGTTTATCCGCTCCCTCGGCGCCCTCCCCCTCATCCTGACGGCGGACGAGCACGACTTCATAACAGCCGCGATCAGCCACGTCCCCCACGTGGTCTCCGCATCCCTGGTCAACATGGTGCACGAGCTGGACGGCAGGGAGGAATATATGCGCACCATAGCGGCCGGAGGATTCAAGGACATCACGCGCATATCCTCCTCCTCCCCGCAGATGTGGCAGGAGATCTGCCTCGCGAACAGCGAAAACATCTGTACCGTGCTCGAGGCATTTATCCGGAAGCTCACGGACTTCCGCTTCGCGATAAGAAATGGAAACAAAGAGAAGCTGATGCAGTACTTCTCCGAGTGCAAGAATTACCGCGACAGCTTCTCGGACGACGTCTCCGGCCCGATCCGGAAGGAGTACCGCCTCTATCTCGACATCAGCGACGAGGTGGGCGCAATCGCCGAGATCGCTTCCCTTTTAGCCGGGGCAAGGATTTCCATCCGGAACATCGGAATCGTCCACAACCGCGCGTTTGAGCAGGGCGTCCTCCGCGTGGAGTTCTATGACGGCAAATCACAGACAAGAGCGGCGGAGGTCCTTACTTCAAAGGCCTACCGCATCTATGAGGACAGGTAAAATGAAGAAAATCGAAAGATCCGGCGCGCTCCGCGGGACGCTGACGGTCCCCGGCGACAAGAGCATCTCCCACCGCAGCATCATGCTCGGCGCCATCGCGGAGGGAGACACATACGTCCGCGGCTTCCTAAAGAGCGCGGCCTGCCTGGCCACCATCGACTGCTTCCGGAAAATGGGCATCGGGATCGAGGAGAGAGTCGGCGACAGGAGCCATTTCTTAGATGCAGAGGAAAATGAGCCCATCCTCGTCGTGCACGGCAGCGGCCTCCGCGGGCTTAAGGATCCCGGTGTGACCTTAGACGCCGGAAACAGCGGCACCACAGTCCGCCTTCTTACAGGCATCCTCGCCGGGCAGGACTTCATCACGACGATCACCGGGGACGAGTCGCTCCGGAACCGCCCGATGGGGCGCATCATCCGTCCTCTCAACTACATGGGGGTGATGTGCGCGACCGTCGGAGGGGACGAGAAGCTCCCGATGACGATCTTCGGCGGGCAGGTCCACTCCATCCGCTACGAGAACCACATCGCGTCCGCGCAGGTCAAGTCCTGCGTCCTTCTCGCCGGGCTCTACGCCGACGAGCCCACCTTCTACACCGAGCCTGCGCTTTCCAGAAACCACACGGAGCTCATGCTCGGCGCGTTCGGAGGCAATCTCAAGGTGAGAGAGCGCAGGGAAGGGGAAGGCGTCACGACGATCCTCTACCCGGGAACCATCCTCAAGGGACAGGATGTCGTCGTTCCGGGCGACATCTCCTCCGCGGCCTATTTCCTCGCAGCGGGACTCCTCATACCGGGATCGGAGATCACCCTCCTCGGGGTCGGGATCAACGAGACGCGCGACGGGATCCTCCGTGTCATCCGCTCTATGGGCGGCGATCTCGAGGTGAGGGACATCCGCATGGAGGGCCGGGAGGCTGTCGCAGACATCACGGTCCGCTACTCGCTTCTGCACTCCACGACCATCGGCGGCGATATCATCCCGACGCTCATCGACGAGATCCCGGTCATCGCCGTCCTCGCATCCTGCGCTGACGGCATCACGACAATCCGGGACGCCTCCGAGCTGAAAGTCAAAGAGACCGACCGGCTCGCCGGGATCATCGCCAACTTAAGGCTCATGGGGATCGACGTCGAGGAGACGGAGGACGGGATGCGGATCCACGGCGGCCTGCTCCACGGCGCCAGGATCGACCCGCGCGGCGATCACCGCATGGCGATGGCCTTCACCATCGCCGGCCTCGTCGCGAGCGGCACGACGACGATCACTGACGAGAGCTGTGTGGACGTCTCCTATCCGTCATTTTACGAAGACCTGTACCATCTCGAATAACAAAAACGTGACATTGGGGACAGTCCCCAATGTCACGTTTTTTCTCATAATAATGTCAAAATCCTTCCTTCTTCCTCTGCTTCCGGAGAGCGTTTCTCTTCTGTCCGCTGTCCCAGTTCGCCTTCTCCTCATCCGTCTCAAGAATCAGTCCCGGAACCGGGTGCGGCGTGCCGTCCTCCTCGATGGCGACCATGACGATATAGGCGGTGTTGATCAGCTTCCGCTCTCCGCCAAGCGACTCCACATAGGAGTCGACGCAGACTTCCATCGAGGTGTTTCCGACATACGTGAGCACCGCGTCGAGGACGATCGTGTCGTTCTGGTATGCCGGGTGCTTGAAATTTAAGTTGTCTATGGAGGCGGTGGTGACCGTGCACTCGGCGTGCCTGCGCGCGCAGATGCCGGCCGTCTCGTCGATCCACTGCATGAGCGTGCCGCCAAACAGCCGCCCGTACCCGTTGACGTGAGCGGGCCTCACCATGTGAACCTGTTCGATGCGCGACTCCCTTGGAGATTTGCTCCTTTGCATCATGAATGACTCCTTTCGCCTGTCCTCATATCACCAGCATCGCATCCCCGAAGGAGAAGAACCGGTACCGCTCTTCCACCGCTTCGCGGTACGCATGCAGCACATGGTCCTTCCCCGCAAATGCCGAAACCAGCATGATCAGAGTGGACTCCGGCAGGTGGAAGTTCGTGATCAGTCCGTCCATCACTTTGAACTCATAGCCCGGGTAGATGAAGATGCTCGTGTCCCCGCTCCCCGCATGCACTGTGCCGCTCTCGTCCGCGGCCGATTCCACCGTGCGGCAGGAGGTCGTTCCCACACAGATCACGCGCCTGCCCTCGGCCTTCGCGCGGTTGATCGATGCGGCGGCTTCAGGAGTCACGACATAGGACTCCTCATGCATATGGTGCTGCGTCACGTCCTCCGCCTTCACCGGCCGGAACGTCCCGAGCCCGACGTGCAGCGTCACGCGGACGATCTCCACTCCTTTTGCTTCAAGCTCTTTGAGAAGCTCCTCCGTAAAATGGAGCCCCGCCGTAGGCGCAGCCGCACTTCCCTCGAAGCGCGCGTAGACGGTGTTGTACCTGTCCCTGTCCTTAAGCCTGTTGTGGATGTAAGGCGGCAGCGGCATTTCCCCGAGCTCGGACAGAATCGTCTCGAACACGCCGTCATAATGAAAATGGACCCGGCGGCTGCCGCCCTCAAGCACGTCGACGATCTCGGCGGTGAGGGGATATTTTCCCCTTTCATCCTTCCTGCCGAAATTGACGAACGTGCCGACTCTTAGTTTCTTTCCGGGTTTCACCAGAGTCTCCCACTCGTGCTCCGTGATCCGCTTAAGGAGCAGGATCTCGACCTTCGCGCCCTCGCCCTCATTTCCGGGCTGGTTTTCCTTTCTCCCAAGGAGCCTCGCGGGGATCACCTTCGTGTCATTGATCACGAGCACGTCGCCGGCCCTTAAGTAGTTCCCGATATTGTGAAAATGGTCATGCGCGATCTCCCCGCTCTTTTTGTCCAGCTTCATGAGTCTCGACGCGGAGCGGTTTTCAAGGGGATCCTGCGCGATCAGCTCCTCGGGGAGGTCGTATCTAAAATCAGAAGTCTTCATCAGCAGAATTGTTTCTCCTCTTATCAGGATCTGAGCTCGATGCCGAGACTGCCAAGACCATTAAGGATCTTCTTCATCGCGGACTGGATCTCCGCGTCATCCATCGTCTTCTCCGGATGGCGGAATCTGAGGGAGTAGGCCATGGACTTGAAGCCCGGGAGTATCGGAGCGCCCTCGTAGACGTCAAAGAGCGTGCAGTCCTCGAGGATCCTGCCTCCGCGCTGCTCGATCATCGCCTCGATCTCGGCGTGCGTCACGTTCTTCGGCACAATCATGCTGATGTCGCGGGAGACCGCGGGATACTTTGCGACGCCGCGATATTTCCTGTCCGCCGTGGTGTAAGGCGTGATGCTCTTTAAGTCAATGACGGCGATGAGCGTTCTCTCACCGATCTCGTAGTTCTTCATGACGAGCGGGTGCACTTCGCCGATCTCTCCGACCTCCAGGCCGTTGTAGCAGATCCTCGCCTGACGGCCGGGATGGAAATAGGGACGCCGAAGAGCTCCGTCATATGCGACCTTGTCGAGCATGCCGAGCTTCTCAAAGAGCAGCTCCACCACGCCCTTCATGTCGAAGAAATCCCCCTCGCCATACATGCCGAGGGTCAGCTTCTTTCTCTCGTCGGGAAGCTCCGTTAAGGGGAGCTCTTTCGCGAGATAGACATTTCCGAGCTCATAGAGGCGGACGGCCTTGTTGCGCCGGTTGTAATTGGTTGAAAGAGAAGTCAGGATTCCGTTTAAAGGAGTCGTCCTCATGACGGAATAGTCCGGGCCGAGCGGGTTGCGGATCTCAATCGCCCGCCTCTCCGGGGCATCCTCCGGAAGCATGAGTCTGTCGAAGACCTTCGGGGACTCGAAGCTGTAGCAGTAGCCCTGCGAGAACCCGCAGTCCTCGGCGATGTCCCTCGCGATGGCTTCCACGCGCATCTCGTAAGTGAGCCCGCCCGCCGTCGCCGATCCGCTCGGGAGGGTCGTCGGGATCTTGTCGTAGCCGTAGAATCTCGCCACTTCCTCGGCGAGGTCGCAGGTGCGGTACACGTCCTGCCTCCAGGTAGGAACCACGACTTCATTTGTCTCTCTGTCGAGGGGCAGATCCACCTTCGCGAAATAGGCAGCCATCTGCTCGGCGGAAATGTCGGTCCCCAGCATCGCGTTGATCTTCTCCGGCTCGAACGGGACTCTCCTTGCCTCCCTCTTTACCGGGTAGATGTCGACCGCGCCGCCCACCACTTCGCCTGCTCCGAACTCCTCCATGAGCTCGCAGGCGCGGTTCATGGCCTCCATGGCCGTGTTGGGGTCGAGCCCCTTGTCGAATTTCTGGGAGGCGTCGGTCTGGTGGCCGAGTCTCTTCGATGTGAGGCGGATGTTCGTCCCGTCGAAGTTCGCGGCCTCGAAGAGCACCGTCTTCACGTCGTCCGTGATCATGGAATTCTCGCCGCCCATGATTCCCGCGATGCCGACCGATTTCTCGCCGTCGCAGATCATCAGCATGCGGTCGTCCATTTCGTGCTCCTGGCCGTCCAGCGTCACGAACTTCTCGCCGTTTTCCGCGCGGCGCACGACGATCTTATGCCCGGCGATGGTGTCGTAGTCGTAGGCGTGCATCGGCTGGCCGTACTCTTCCATGATGTAGTTCGTGATGTCGACGATGTTGTTGATCGGACGGATCCCGTTGGACGCGAGCCTTCTCTGCATCCACAGAGGGGACGGACCGATTTTGACATTTTTCACGACGCGCGCCGTGTACCTGGGGCAGAGCTCCGTGTCGAGGACCTCCACTTTCACGTAGTCGTTCA
>CADCPJ010000106.1 GCA_902803245.1 uncultured Lachnospiraceae bacterium
AAAACAGTGACGTAAAGGCCGCAGCCGGAGGGCACAGCGGAAAGACATTCCGGAATGCTGTGATCATATGACGAGGGCAGATAAGATGGACGGATATCCAGGAACCACGGACTGGAAGGCTGTGTCGCATATGGCTGGAGACATGGCAAAGGGCGCGGGCCTGAGCCTCATAAGGCGCGGGAAGGCCCTTATCCTTACTGACGGTACCCTCGAGCTAGCGGCGGATCTCACGAGCAGCCTGCACCGGCTCAAGAGAAGCAATCTCAAGAAGGAACTGATCGTCCGCGCCGCACTTGGAAGAAAGAACACAGCGGCGGCACATGAGGGGGGCACGCCTCCCATCGCAGTCGACGCGACGGCCGGGCTCGGAGAGGACTCCCTGCTTCTTTCTGCTGCGGGATATGCGGTCCATCTCTATGAGGCAAATCCGGTGATCGCCATGCTCCTTCGCGACGCACTTGAAAGAGCTGCGGATACCGAGGAGCTGTCGGGGACGGTATCGCGCATGGAGCTTCATTTCGGAGACAGCATCCGCGCCATGCAGAACCTTCCCTTCCATCCGGAGATCATCCTTCTTGACCCGATGTTTCCGGCGAGGCAAAAAAGCGGACTCGTGAAGAAGAAATTCCAGCTTCTCAAACTTCTCGAGAGCCCGTGCGGCGACGAGGAGGCGCTCCTTTTTTCCGCCTGTGCGGCCCGCCCGCAGAAGATTCTGGTCAAGAGGCCGGCAAAGGGCCCGCATCTCGCGGGAAGAAAGCCGTCGTATTCGGTGATGGGGAACACAATCCGCGTCGACTGCATCATCTGTGATTCCCGAATCCTTTCTTGACAAGGAACGGACAGGACGGATATAATGTTTCAATGCTGTATGCATCGGCGTGACGGAGAACTCTTACGTCACGCACTTTTTGACGTCACAATGGAAATGCGCAAACAACGAGGGCGCTTGTTGATAAATTTTCCAAAAATTGCGTCGAGAATGACAGGGAGTCCGCCCGGACTTACCCAAACCATGGAGGAAGATTCATTATGAGTGAAGAGACCACAGTAAAGAAGAATATCCTGACCTATGCGGGCCTTAAGAAGCTCGAGGACGAGCTGAACGACCTCAAGGTCAATAAGCGCAGAGAGATCTCCAAGAAGATCGGTGAAGCCCGCGAACAGGGCGATCTGTCGGAGAACGCCGAGTACGACGCCGCGAAGGACGAGCAGCGCGACATTGAGGCCCGTATCGAAGAGATCGAGGAGATTCTGAAGCACGCCGAAGTGTATGTCGAGGATGAGGCGGATACGGACACGGTCAATATCGGCTGCAAAGTGACGCTGTTTGACTGTGATTTTGACGAAGAGATCGTTTTCCAGATCGTGGGATCCATGGAAGCGAATTCC
This sequence comes from uncultured Lachnospiraceae bacterium, assembly GCA_902803245.1. Classification (GTDB taxonomy): domain Bacteria; phylum Bacillota; class Clostridia; order Lachnospirales; family Lachnospiraceae; genus Chordicoccus. Next base: position 1,390 of record CADCPJ010000106.1, read on the forward strand.
CTGAAGAACAAGATCTCCAACGAGTCGCCGGTCGGCTCCGCACTCATGGGCAAGCGCATCGGAGATACTATCGAGGTCGAGATGCCCACCATGACGAGCCACTACCGCGTTCTCGGAATCGAGAGAAACGTTTAAAAGGACAGCAAGGAGACAAAATATGACGCCCTGCAAAGCGTCAGTAAGTCGGACATCTGAAAAGTGCATTCAGGGAGGAGGAGAGTATGCCGGAGAAAATGCAGCAGGGGACACAGGATCTGAACCAGCTGAGGAAAGTGCGCCGCGAGAAGCTCGCTGCCCTCATGGAGGCAGGAGAGAATCCATATGAGATCGTGACCTACGACCAGACGGAGCACACGCGCGAGATCAAGGACAACTATGAGGCCTTTGAGGGCAAAGACGTGTCCATTGCCGGAAGGCTGATGTCCAAGCGGGTGATGGGAAAGGCTTCATTTGCCAATGTCCAGGACCGCGACGGCAACATCCAGATCTACGCTTCCCGGGATGATCTCGGCGAGGAGGAATACAAAAAATTCAAGAAGCTCGACGTGGGCGACATCGTCGGCGTCAAGGGCACCGTCTTCACGACGAAGATGGGAGAGAAATCCATCCACTCCAAATCCGTGACACTCCTCAGCAAGTCCCTGCAGATTCTGCCGGAGAAGTTCCACGGCCTCACGGATACCGATATCCGCTACAGGCAGAGATATGTGGACCTCATCATGAATCCGGAAGTCAAGGACGTCTTCATCAAGAGGTCGAAGATCATTTCCGCGATCCGGCGCTATCTTGACGACCGGGACTTTATGGAAGTGGAGACGCCGATGCTCGTGGAAAATGCCGGCGGCGCATCGGCCCGCCCGTTTTTCACACATTTCAATGCCCTTGACGAGGACAAGAAGCTGCGTATCTCTCTGGAGCTCTATCTGAAGCGCCTCATTGTCGGCGGCCTTGAGAGGGTCTACGAGATCGGGCGCGTGTTCCGCAACGAGGGCCTCGACATCAAGCACAATCCGGAGTTCACTCTGATGGAGCTCTATCAGGCCTACACGGATTACAACGGCATGATGGATCTCACCGAGGACATGTACCGGACCGTGGCCAGGGAAGTTCTGGGAACGACCACGATTGTCTACAAGGGCGCCGAGATGGACCTCGGGAAGCCCTTCAGGCGCATGACCATGACCGAGGCCGTGAAGGAATACAGCGGCGTCGACTTCGATCAGATTGCGACCCTGGATGATGCCCGCGCCGCTGCGAAGGAGAAGCACGTGGAGTACGAGGAGCGTCACCAGATCGGCGATATCCTGAACCTCTTCTTCGACGAGTTTGTGGAGGACAATCTGATCCAGCCCACCTTTATCACCGGGCATCCGATCGAAATCAGCCCGCTCACCAAGAAGGACCCGGAGCATCCCGGCAAGGTTCTCCGCTTCGAGATGTTCATGAACGGCTGGGAGATGTGCAACGCCTACTCCGAGCTCAACGACCCGATTGACCAGCGCGAGAGATTCCGCGCCCAGGAGGAGCAGCTCGCCAAGGGCGACGAGGAAGCCCAGACAACGGATGAGGATTTCCTCAATGCCCTCGAAGTGGGCATGCCCCCGACAGGCGGCATCGGCTACGGCATCGACCGCTGGTGCATGCTCTTTACGGGAGCTGAGGCGATCCGCGACGTGCTGCTGTTCCCGACCTTGAAGTCGTTGAGCTGAGAAATGCAGTAAAATCAAGGCTTCCAAGCCTTTGAGATAAAAAAGTACAGCAAGAGTACAGCAAATTTCGTCCTTATAATACCCTATAACACTGAATA
>CADCPJ010000107.1 GCA_902803245.1 uncultured Lachnospiraceae bacterium
CAGGGCGTGAAGAACGTGGACATCGCCCGCATGGTGGAGGAGAAGCTGAAGATGCACGTGGAGATCGTCGACGACGGCGATGACGACGAGGAACTGTTTTAGATAAGAGAGAGTAAAGCTTTAAAAAAGAGCTTTGGGAGGAGAGAAATGGCAAAACGAAGCGGTGGCTTTGGCGGCGGAATGCCGGGCAATATGGGAAACCTGATGAAGCAGGCGCAGAAGATGCAGCGCCAGATGGAGGAGCAGCAGAAAGCCCTGGAGGAGAAGGAATTCGTCTCCACGGTGGGCGGCGGCGCGGTGAAGCTCTCCATGAACGGCAAGCGCGAGATCGTCTCATTTAAGATCGATCCCGATGCGGTGGATCCGGAAGACGTGGAGACTCTTGAGGATCTGATCGTTGCTGCGTTCAGGGATGCGCTGAAGCAGATTGAGGATGAGCAGGCCTCGCAGATGAGCTCTCTCACAGGAGGCCTCGGCGGCGGCCTTGGCGGCGGGCTTGGCGGCGGGCTTGGCGGCCTTGGCGGCGGGCTCTTCTGATCTTTCTGACTTCTTCTGATTCTTATGACTCTTCTGATAAGGTCTGCCAGGGGCCGCAGCGGTTCGCTGGGGTTCATTGGCACCCATCGGAGAGTGAAGCGCGCGTGGAGCAGCAGTATGGAATATTTCAGCGGTCACATACAGGACCTGATTGAGCAGCTCGCGTCTCTCCCCGGGATCGGGTCGAAGACGGCGCAGCGGCTCGCATTTCACATCATAAGCATGCCCGAGGAGAGGGTCGAGAAGCTCTCGAGGTCCATCATGGACACCCGGAAGAAGATCCGGTACTGCTCGGAGTGCCTGACACTCACGGACTCTGAAAAGTGTCCGGTCTGCAGCAACCCGAGGCGGGACCACGAGCTGATCATGGTGGTGGAGACGCCGCGGGATCTCGCGGCCTATGAGCGCACGGGAAAATACGAGGGCGTATATCACGTTCTCCACGGCGCGATCTCCCCGATGCTCGGGATCGGGCCGGACGACATCCGGCTGAAGGAACTCATGCGCAGGCTGAGCGGGGACGTCCGCGAGGTGATCATCGCGACCAACTCGACGCTTGAAGGGGAGACCACGGCGATGTACATCAGCAAGCTGATCAAACCGACCGGGATCCGGACGACCAGGATCGCCAACGGCGTCCCGGTGGGCGGGGACCTGGAAAATATCGATGAAGTGACTCTCCTCCGCGCGCTGGAGGGGAGGACGGAGCTCTAGGACGAATACTCCATTTTTAAAAATGGACCCGAGGAACCGGGAACACAAAACCGGGGGAACGGGAGACGGGAAGGAGCGGCGACCCGGGATAAATATGAGCACTGGGAACAGGAAAAATCAGGCACCGAAGCACATCGCTTATATTGCCACGGCAGCAGCCGTGGTTCTTGTTGTCGTTGTCTCGATCATCCTGAAGAACTATGCCGACAACCGCACTTACACGACTTACGAGGTGGAGAGGTCGGAGAAGAAGGCGGACAGCGTGTCGAAGTACGCCTATGCGGACGGAAACGTGCTGCGGTATTCCATTGACGGCGCTGCGCTCATAAAGAGCGATCTGAGCACGGCCTGGAATGAGCCTTACCAGATGCAGGACCCGCGCCTTGATATCTGCGACGGGCACATTCTCATCTACGACAGGCTCGGGACGACGATGAACATCTACAATCGCAAAGGGCTTGTGACTTCATTTGCCGCGGACGGACCGATCCTGTCTGCCCGGATTTCCAAAAAGAACACGGTCGCCGCGCTCTTAAAAAGCGGAGACGAGGTCAACTTTGTCTACTATTCACAGGAAGGGACCCCGATCGCGTCCGGCTCGTCGAATCTCATGGACCCCGGCTATCCTCTCGCCCTGACGGTCTCCGACGACGGGAGAAATGTGGCGATTGCCTGCCTGACAATCGCGGACGGCGTGGTGGGAAGCGCGCTCCATTTTTATGATTTCTCGGGAAGCGGGAAAAATAACGAGAACAATCTGACGGGAGAGGATTCCTTCCGCGGCATTCTCATTCCGGAGATTCAGTACTTAAACGGCGACGAGTGCGTGGCATTTCGCGACAACGGCTTCTCGGCGTATCGGGGGAGAAAGTCCCAGTCCCTTGCAAGGAGCATCGACTTCGACAGCGAGATCGTCAGCAGCTTTCATGACGGGTCGCATATGGGCTTTATATTCCGGAGCGAGGACCGCACCCACCGGTTTGAGATGAAGATCTATACGACAAACGGGAACCTGGTGTCCAGCACCTATGTGGACCAGCCTTATACGAGGGTGCACGTGTGCGGGGACTGGGTGATCTTCAGCAGCGCCTCCGGATTTGCGGTCTACAGCATGAACGGCGTCTGCCGCTACAGCGGAAATGTCCAGGCCGGATGCGTGGCGGACGTGGTCCGGATCGGGAAGGACCGCCTGCTCACCCTTACAGATTACAATATGGAGGTGATCCGTCTGAAGTGAATATCCTTACAGTGATTGTATGTGCCATTTTGACCGTCACCGTGATCCGGGGCATCATGAAGGGATGCATCGGAACGCTGGTATCCATGCTGTTTCTTGTGGCGGTGCTGGTTCTGACTCTTGCGCTGACGCCATTTGTCAGCAAAATCGTGGGCGGAAGTACCTATGTGAGGGAGTTTTACACGAGGGCCGCGGACAGCTTCCTTGGCGGATATATGACAAGCAGCGGAAATGTGGATCTGAGCTCCCTCGCAGGGGGATCGCTGAGAGAATCTCCGTTCAAGGCGGCGGCTGCTGTTCTGGGCATCCTGCTCAGCGCTTCGGGTGCTCCGGCTCCGACGAGGGAGAAGCTGGTCGGGTTTCTGATCGGACTCACCGCGACGGCGATTACATTCGTGCTTGTCTTTGTCGGCCTCCTGATCGCAAAGATCATCATCGGGCGCTCCGTCCGCAGCAACCGCGTGGTCAGCGGGGTGGACCGGGTACTCGGACTGCCGCTTGGCCTTATACAGGGGCTGATCATCGTGTGGACGATTCTCGCGGTGATCAATCTGCTCGCATTTGTGCCGCAGATGCGCCCGGTTGCCATGCAGATTACGGAGAGCCCGATCCTCAGCTGGCTCAACGAACACAACCTGATTGTGAAAGGGCTGACGGCGCTGATC
>CADCPJ010000108.1 GCA_902803245.1 uncultured Lachnospiraceae bacterium
CGCCTTCCGGTAAAGAGGACTTCTCAAAGAGGAAGGAGAGCTGATCTATGGGAGATAAGGGAAAATACTACATCACGACCGCCATCGCCTATGCGTCCGGAAAGCCCCATATCGGGAACACTTATGAGATTATCCTGGCAGATGCCATAGCGAGATATAAGCGCATGGAAGGCTATGACGTCCGGTTCCAGACGGGCACGGACGAGCACGGCCAGAAGATCGAGGACCGTGCGAAGGCCGCGGGAGTTTCCCCTAAGGAATTCGTGGACAAAACGGCAGGCGAGATCCGCAGGATCTGGGACCTGATGAATACGTCCTACGACTTCTTCATCCGCACGACGGACGACTTCCACGAGAAGCAGATCCAGAAGATCTTCCGCAGGATGTACGAGAAGGGCGACATCTACCTCGGCGAGTACAAGGGGATGTACTGCAAGGAGTGTGAGTCATTTTACACGGAATCCCAGCTCGTGAACGGCAAGTGCCCTCTGGACGGCTGCGACGTGGAGCCGGCGTCCGAGCCCGCATACTTCTTCAGGATGAGCAAATACGCCGACCGCCTCATCGACTACATCAACACCCATCCGGAATTCATCCAGCCGGAGAGCCGGAAAAATGAGATGATGAACAATTTCCTGCTCCCGGGGCTGACGGATCTGTGCGTCTCGAGGACGTCATTTTCATGGGGCGTTCCGATCGACTTCGCGCCGGGTCACGTGAGCTACGTGTGGCTGGACGCTCTCGCGAACTACATCACGGGCGCCGGCTACGACGCGGACGGCAATTCTTCGGATGAATTCAAAGCGTACTGGCCGGCGGACCTTCACCTCATCGGCAAGGACATCATCCGCTTCCACACGATCTACTGGCCGATCTTCCTTATGTCCCTCGACCTGCCGCTTCCGAAGCAGGTGTTCGGGCACCCGTGGCTCCTCCAGAGCGGCGGCAAGATGTCGAAGTCGAAGGGCAACGTCATTTATGCGGACGACCTGGCGGAGATTTTCAATGTGGACGCGGTGCGGTACTTCTGCATTCATGAGATGCCGTTTGAAAATGACGGCGTCATTTCCTATGAGCTCATGGTGGAGAGGTGGAATTCCGAGCTCGCCAACACGATGGGCAACCTCGTGAATCGCACGATCGCCATGACCAACAAGTATTTCGGGGGCGTGGCAAGAGATATGGGCGTCGCCGATGAAAATGGCATCGACGAGGACCTGAAGGCCGTGATGAGCGGCACTGTCGGGCGCGTCACCGCGAAAATGGACAAGCTCCGCGTCGCGGATGCCCTGACCGAGATCTTCAATCTCTTCAAGAGATGCAACAAATACATCGACGAGACGGAGCCCTGGAAGCTGGCGAAGGACGAGAGCGCGTCCGCACGCCTCTCCACGGTGCTTTACAATCTGCTGGACGGCATTGAGACGGGGGCGTCGCTCCTCCTTGCCTATATGCCGGAGACGGCCGGGAAGATCCTAGGGCAGATTGGCGCTCCGGCCATCCCCTACGACGATCTCTTCCACGCCGGGAATTACCCGAAGGAAAATAAAGTCACGGAGAACCCGGAGATCCTCTTCGCCAGACTGAAGATGGAAGAAGTCCTGGAGAAAATCGATAAGCAGAGAAAGGCCCACGGACTCCCCACGCTGGCAGAGCTGGAGGCCCAGGAGAAGGCCGAGGAAGAGGCCAGGGCTGCGGAGAAGGTCGTTCTCGACTCCCGCGCGGAAGCGGCCGCGGTCGCAGACGGGGCGGGAACGGCGGAGCCAAAGTATGAGCACCGCCCGGAGTGCACTTACGACGACTTCATGAAATGCGAATTCCGCGTTGGAGAGATCAAGGCGTGCGAGGAAGTGAAGAAGTCGAAGAAGCTTCTGTGCAGCCAGGTGGATCTCGGGGATAAGACCGTGCAGATCCTGTCCGGCCTGCGCCCGCATTACACGCCGGAGATGATGGTCGGCAAGAAAGTCATGGTGATCGAGAACCTTGCCCCGAGAAAGATGGCGGGCCTCGAATCCCAGGGGATGATCCTCTGCGCGGAGGCACCGGACGGAACGCTCTCCATCATGGTTCCCGACAAGGACACAACTCCCGGCGGATCGGAAATCAGCTGACAGAGGTCTGGTTATGATATTTGACACACATGCTCATTATGATGACAGGGCATTTGACGAGGACCGCGAAGCGGTCCTCGCTTCGCTTCACGGCGCAGGTATCGGCGCCGTGGTGGATGTAAGCGCGAGCGTCCAATCCCTTGACCGCGTCACGGCCCTTGCGGACAGATACGATTTCATCTATGCCGCCGTGGGCCTCCACCCGGATGAGGTGGGACAGCATAAGGTGACAGCGGGGACAGTCCCCGGTGTCACCACGGAAGAATATGCGGCGGGATCCCATACTGTCACCCCCACTGTCACGGCGGAAGAAAATGCGGCGGGATCCGCGGAAGCTTTCGTCACGGGTCTCACGGACGGCGTGGTCTCAAGGATCCGGCAGCTTCTCACATGTCCGAAGGTCGTCGCCGTCGGGGAGATCGGTCTCGACTAC
>CADCPJ010000109.1 GCA_902803245.1 uncultured Lachnospiraceae bacterium
ATGACGCGATAGCCGCAATCCTTGGAGGAAAGATCCGGGAAGGCGACGTCGTCGTCATCCGCTACGAGGGGCCGAAGGGCGGACCGGGCATGAGGGAGATGTTAAACCCCACGTCGGCGATCGCCGGCATGGGCCTTGGCTCGACCGTCGCCCTGATTACGGACGGAAGGTTCAGCGGGGCTTCAAGAGGCGCCTCGATCGGGCACATCTCTCCGGAAGCGGCTGTCGGCGGCCCGATCGCCCTCATCGAGGAAGGCGATATCATAAAGATCAATATCCCGGAGAAGTCGCTGAACGTGGACCTGACGGAGGAGGAGCTGAACGCCCGCCGCGCCGCGTGGACGCCGCGTGAGCCGAAGATCACGACGGGATACCTCGCGAGATACGCATCCATGGTGACCTCCGGAAGCCGCGGAGCCGTTCTTGAGATCAGAAAATGACTTCGCTTCATTTTGACTTTGACAGCCGTTGACGAAATTGTCTGCCGCGCGCGGAACATTTCGTTTTCCCTATATGCAGTTAATCACGCAATTGCCTTCGGCAATTCGTAAGGTTAACTGGTGTAAAGCCTGCGGAAAGGAGACTTAAGTGGAACATATGGTGTTAAATGGATCGGAAATATTGGTGGAATGCCTGAAGGAACAGGGAGTGGACACGGTCTTCGGATATCCCGGGGGCACCATTTTAAACGTATACGACGCGCTCTACAGCCACAGGGAGATCCGCCACATCCTCACCTCACACGAGCAGGGCGCAGCGCATGCGGCTGACGGATACGCCAGATCGACGGGCAAGACCGGCGTGGTGATGGCCACCTCCGGTCCCGGGGCGACGAACCTGGTCACGGGGATCGCCACTGCCTATATGGACTCCGTGCCCCTCGTGGCATTTACCTGCAACGTGGGAGTCTCCCTGCTCGGCAAGGACAGCTTCCAGGAAGTGGATATCGCCGGCATCACGATGCCGGTGACCAAGTACAGCACGATCGTAAAGGACATCCATCAGCTCGCGAATGTCGTCCGCAGGGCCTTCCGCATCGCGAAGAGCGGCCGCCCGGGCCCCGTGCTTGTGGACATCACGAAGGATGTGACGGCGGACAAGTGCGAGTACATTCCCGCCGTGCCGGAAGAGATTAAGCCCCTCACGGAGACGATCCGCAGCGAAGATATCGACGAAGCGGTGAGCATGATGGAAAAGGCGGAACGGCCGGTGATCTTCGTGGGCGGCGGCGCCATTGCCTCCGGCGCTTCTGAGGAGATCCGGGAGCTCGCCCACAGAATCGACGCCCCGGTGTGCGATACGCTCATGGGCAAGGGCGCATTTCCGGGAACGGATCCCCTCTATATGGGCATGCTCGGAATGCACGGGACGAAGACCGCCAACCGCGCCGTCCACAAGTGCGATCTCCTGATCGTCTGCGGCACCCGCTTCTCGGACCGCGTGACCGGCGAGACTTCCCGGTTCGCATCCCAGGCCAGGATCCTCCATCTCGATATCGACGCGGCGGAGATCAATAAGAATGTCATCGTTGACAGGGCGGTCGTGGGAGACTTAAAGGAGTCGCTGAAGCGGATCCTTGCAAAGCTGCCCGAAAAGAGGCACCCGGAGTGGATCGGGAGAGTAAATGAATCCAAGGAGAAACACCCGCTCATGTACGACGGCGACAGGCTGACGGGTCCCTACGTGATTGAGGAACTGTACCGCCTGACGGACGGCAGGGCGATCATCACGACGGACGTGGGCCAGCACCAGATGTGGGCGGCGCAGTACTATCGCTATACCGAGCCCCGCACGTTCCTCACTTCGGGCGGACTCGGGACGATGGGCTTCGGGCTCGGGGCGGCCATGGGCGCGAAAGCGGGGAATCCGTCGAGGACCGTCATCAACATCGGCGGCGACGGCTGCTTCCGCATGAACTTAAACGAAGTGGTATCCGCGGTCAGAAACAACCTCAAGGTCATTGAAGTCGTGATGAACAACGAGGTTCTCGGCATGGTGAGACAGTGGCAGCACCTCTTCTACGGCGAGAGGTATTCCCACACGGTCCTTGACGACGGGATCGACTTCGTGAAGATCGCGGAAGGCATGGGAGCTGTCGGCATCCGCGTGACGAAGAAGGAAGAAGTGGACGATGCCATAAAAAGGGCCCTTGAGTCGGACAGACCCGTGGTGCTTGACGTAAGGATCGACAAGGACGATATGGTCTTCCCGATGTCGCCTGCGGGAAAGCCGATCGAGGAGGCATTTGACCAGACGGATTTTTAAGTGAAAGAGGAACCGGCACTTTGGCCGCCATGTTGAAGGAGGATATAAGCCAATGTACACCTACAGCTGCCTGAACAATATCTCTTCGATCGGTCTTAAGCATTTTCATGACCGCTTTTTGGAGGTCCATGAGACGGAGCCGTCTGATGCGATCCTCGTCCGGAGCGCCAATATGAAGGATATGGAGTTTGGCAAGGACCTAAAATGCATCGCCCGCGCAGGCGCCGGCGTCAACAATATTCCGATCGACAGGTGCTCGGAGCAGGGAATCGTTGTCTTCAATACCCCCGGCGCGAATGCGAACGGAGTGAAGGAGCTCGTGATCGCCGGCATGCTCCTGGCATCGAGGGATATCGTCGGCGGCATTGAGTGGCTGGAGAAACAGGAACCGACGGACGATCTCCAGAAGCGGGCCGAGAAGCAGAAAAAACAGTTCGCCGGCTCGGAGATCGCGGGGAAGAAGCTCGGCATCATCGGCCTTGGGGCTATCGGCGTCATGGTGGCGAATACGGCCGTGTCGCTGGGTATGGAAGTGCACGGGTACGATCCTTACCTGTCACTTAAAGCGGCGTGGAACCTCTCCAGCAATATCAAGTACGTGCAGGATGTGTCGGACATCTACAGGGAGTGCGACTTCATTACCCTCCATGTCCCCTTAAATGACGGGACGAAGGAGATGGTAAATGAAGAGGCCTTCGATCTCATGAAGGAGGGCGCGGTTCTCCTTAATTTCGCCAGGGATCTCCTCGTAAACGAGCCTGCCCTCATAAAGGCGCTCGAATCGGGGAAGCTTCACAGGTACGTCACGGATTTTGTCACGCCGAATGTGGCGAAGGCCAAAAACACGATCATCACGCCGCACCTCGGGGCGTCGACGAAGGAGTCGGAGGACAACTGCGCCGTGATGGCGGTGAGGGAGATCCGCGACTATCTCGAAAACGGGAACATCAAAAATTCCGTAAACTACCCGGCCTGCGACATGGGCGTCTGCACGACTGCCGGCAGGGTCGGAATCAATCACACAAATGAGCCGAACATGCTTGCCCAGCTCATGGGCGTTCTCGGCGAGGCGGGCGTCAACGTGGCCAATGTCTCCAATAAGAGCCGCGGAGACTGGGCCTATACGCTTCTCGACACCGACTCCCCGCTCACGGAGGAGATTGCCGAAAGGCTCGGAAAAATAAAGGGCGTCTGCAAGGTCCGTATCGTCAAATAGTGATTTACCCGGACTCCTTTTTGTGGTACTTTAAAAGCAGGTGCGGCTAAGAGCGGTCCCCCATCTTAGCGCGGTATTTGAAAAAGGAGGAAGGACATGAACGACGAGAAGACCATGAGCGATGAGAAGACCATAAGCGATGAGAAGATCCTAAGCGAACAGGAAGCTCTGAAGAAGGTCAGAAACCTGACCTACATCACTTCCGGAATCTTTGTTGCCGTCGGACTCGCACTGATTATAGCGCCCGTCCAGATGAACAGCGTACTCGGGTTCCTTTTAGGGGCCATCGCTTTCGCCCTCGGTATCTACCGCCTGGTGGTATATTTCAGGCATCAGAGACTGGAGACGGTGATTGCCACGGACCTCTTTTTCGGAGTCCTTCTGTCGATGGTCGGCTTTTTCTGCCTGATCTATCACTCCCAGGTTCTGACTTACGTGACGCTGATCTTCGGCGCGTGTCTGATTTTCGGCGGCGCGGTCAAGATACAGAACGCCATGATCCTTCAGAGAATGGGGCATATGGTCTGGTGGCTGCCCCTTATCGGCGGGATGGTGTCATTTATCTTCGCGGTGCTTGTGACTTTGAATCCGGCCTTTATCGCGAATATCTTTCTGTCTCTCGCCGGCGTGTTCATTCTCTACGACGGCCTCTCATCACTCGGATCCGTCGTCATGTGGGAGGTGTTCCAGAAACAGCTGTCCAAGGGCAAGACTACCGGATGGGGACACCCGCCTGTACCCGGTGAGGAGCCGGAGACGAAAGAACCGAAGGCCTCTGCCGCGGCTTATGCCGCAGGCGCTGCCGCCATGGCAGCGGGTCCCCACCGCAGCGCTCAGGAAGCTGCAGCCGCTTCGGGAGCGGCTGATGGCATGGATGCATCTCATGCCCCGGAAGAAAAGAAAAAGTTCTCTTTCTTCGGCCTCTTCAAGAAGAAGGAGGCGGAGGAAGGCGCCTCTTTCGACGCGGGGAGCAGAGTGCCTGACGATGTGGAGACGCTCAGCTCCGGCATAGCGCATTCCGGACCTGCAGTGAATGCGGACACCGTCTATGAAAAGCTCGATGAGCAGCCATTAAAGACTCCGGGTGAGGGACCGGCCTTTGCGGCGGACGGAGCTTTAGAAGCAGGTGTCGCCCCTGACCTGAGCCTGAAAGGAGCAGCGGATGAGCCCGCCCAGGGGGAAGGAGCTCCGGATGAGCCCGCCGAGAGCGGAAGTGCGCCTGCCGGATACACTGCGGGGGAGCCTTCTGCAGAGCAACCCGCTCCGGGCGGGACCGCCTCCGGCGAAGCAGCTTCGGCCGATCCCGGGCCGTTTTCGGATCCGCTCCCGGAGCTGAAGCCGGATCCGGTGAAACCGGGAGAGGAGCTTCCTCCCATGCATTTCGACCCCGAGACCGGGAAGAAGCTGGATTGAAGATATGGAAAGAGGGGTGTGGCTGTCTGGGAATCGATCTCCCTTGCAGTCACATCTTTTTTGTGGCAGCGGGGACATTTCGTTGCCGTCACATTCCGGGACGGAATGAGGCGGCACCGGGGATAAGCCCCCGTTGCCGCGCTATCAAAAGAAAAAAGGAGAAGACAAAATTATGGCAGATTGCAACCATGACTGCAGTTCATGCGGAGAGAGCTGCGCGGAGCGGGACCCGAAGAGTTTTCTTGAGGCGCCGAACAAGGACTCAAACATCAAAAGAGTCATCGGAGTTGTCAGCGGCAAGGGAGGCGTCGGAAAATCTCTTGTGACTTCCCTCCTTGCGACCTGTGCCGCAAAAAGCGGGCAGAAGGCAGGAATTCTGGATGCGGACATCACGGGCCCTTCCATCCCGCGCATGTTCGGCATCGACAGCACGCAGGCGATGGCAGTGGAAGAGGGGATCCTCCCCACGAAGACGGCGGGCGGCATTTCGGTCATGTCCATCAACCTGCTGCTTCAGGACAGCTCTGACCCGGTGATCTGGAGAGGACCTGTCATCGCAGGGGCGGTGAAGCAGTTCTGGACGGATGTCATCTGGGGAGATCTGGATGTGCTCTTTGTGGACATGCCTCCCGGAACAGGGGATGTCCCGCTCACGGGTTTCCAGTCGCTTCCGCTTGACGGCATTGTGATTGTCACGTCGCCTCAGGAGCTGGTATCCATGATTGTCGGAAAAGCGGTGCGCATGGCGCAGACGATGAACATCCCGGTTCTCGGGCTTGTCGAGAACATGAGCTTTGTCGAGTGCCCCGACTGCGGCAGGAAGATCTATCTGTTTGGCAAAAGCGGCGCGAAGAGCGTGGCGGATTCCTATGGGATTCGAAACACGGCTTCTCTTCCCGTGCTTCCGGAGCTGGCGGAAAAGAGCGATGCGGGGCGGGTCTATGAGGCTCCGGAGAGTGCCCTTCGGGAGATCGG
>CADCPJ010000110.1 GCA_902803245.1 uncultured Lachnospiraceae bacterium
CTCAACTTCGATCCGAGCCACCTGATCTGGCAGGGCATCACGCCTCACCTCTTCTTAAATGACTTCATCGACCGCGTCTACCACGTCCACATGAAGGACGCCGCTGTGACGCTCGACGGCAGGTCCGGACTCCTCGGCTCCCACATCGACTTCGGCGATCTGAGGCGCGGCTGGAATTTCCGCTCCCTCGGCCACGGCGATGTCAACTTCGAGGAGATCATCCGCGTGCTCAACACCTATGATTATCAGGGGCCGCTCTCCGTCGAGTGGGAGGACTCCGGCATGGAGCGCGTCTACGGAGCGACAGAGGCCTGCGAATTCGTCCGCAAGGTCGACTTTGCGAAGTCCGACATCAAGTTTGACGCCGCGATCGCCAACTAAAACGGCTGTTAAATGCTTCGCCGGGCGCACTTAAAGGCGTCCCTTTGCGGAGACAATTTCTCTGATGTCTGTAACGTCTGTAAACAAGGAGATATTTATAAAATGAAGACAAATCTGACATACGGCATGGTCGGTGCCGCGCTCGATTCCTTTATCGGTGCGGTGCACCGCGTGGGCGCCGGCTTCGACGGAATCGCTTTCCTTGCGGCCGGCTGCTTCAGCCGCAATCCTGAGAAGAATAAGAAGTGCGGCGAGTTCTACCACCTCGACATGAGCCGCGTGTACGGCAGCTACGAGGAGATGGCGAAGGCCGAGGGTGCGAGGGAGGACAGGATCGACTACGTGATCATTTCCGCCCCGAACAATGCCCATTTCAAGACTGCGAAAGCTTTCCTTGAGAACGGCATCCACGTCTTCTGCGAGAAGCCGCTCTGCTTTGAGGTCGCCGAGGCCGAGGAGCTAAAGAGAATAGCCGATGAGAAGGGCCTGCTCTTTCTGGTCAACTATTCCTATTCCGGCAACGTGATGGTCAAGGAAGCCCGTGAGCTCGTGAAGTCGGGATACATCGGCGACATCATCAACGTCAATGCCGAGTATCTGCAGGAATACCTCGTGGACGACATCGGCAAGGGCGACCAGATCATGGTCAAGCTCTCCTCCTGGAGAAAGGACCCGGAGGTGGCCGGCATCTCCAACTGCGTCGGCGACATCGGCTCCCACATCGAGAACACCGTCGCCTATATGACGGGGCTCAGGGTAAAGAGAATTGCCGCGAAGCTCGACTACTTCGGACAGCCGCTCGACCTCAATGCCAACATGCTGGTGGAGTTCGACAACGGCGCCCACGGCGTCTTCTGCTCCTCCCAGGTCTGCGTGGGCCACATGAACGGCCTCGTGGTCCGCATCTTCGGAACGGAGGGCGCGATCGAGTGGCACGAAGAGGAGCCGAACGTGCTCTTCGTCACAAAGAAGGGCTGCCCGATGCAGACCTATCACAGGGGCATGGGCTACATCTCCCCGTACGCTTCTTCCATGAGCCGCATTCCGGCCGGACACCCCGAGGGACTCTACGAGGCCTTCGCGAATATGTACAAGGTGTGGAACGGCGCCGTCCTGGCGAAGGCGAACGGCAGGGAACTGACGGATGCCGAGAAGGATTTCCCGACCATCGAAGACGGCATCGAAGGCGTGAAGTTTATCCATGCGGCTGTGGAAAGCAGCAAAAAGGATGCCGCCTGGGTGGAACTGTAAGGGACATCGTCTTATTTCGTGAAACAGTAAAGAGGTCAAAATCAGGCAACAATTATTCACCTGTTTTGGCCTCCTTTTTTTTAAAAAGTGAATCATGGGAAAGAGCGTCGTTGCTCATTGAAAATACAACAGCACCTTCACCGCATAAAATGTTTCTATAAAACCGCCCTGCTTCCGGTACCGGCGGGGCGAAAGAAGCAAATGGCAGCACAAGCGGCATGAGAGGTGATTGTATGAATATTTTAGGTATATCATTCGGAAAGAAGAATGCGAACAGCGACATTTTAGTCAAGGAAGCCCTGTTCGGATGCCGCGAAGCGGCACCGGACGCCGAGATCCGCTTCGTCAATACCTGCGGTCTCAACATCGGACGCTGCCGAGGCTGCGGGGCGTGCTCCACTCAGCTTGAGAAGGGGAAGGACAACGTCTGTATCTTCAAGGACGACTACCAGGCACTGGAGGAAGAGGTCCGCTGGGCGGACGCGATCGTCCTCGGTGCTCCGGTCTACGCGCTTCAGCCGGTCGGCCAGTTCAAGGACTTTATCGACCGCTTCTCCTGCAGACATGACTACTCCGCGATCACGTGGGTCCTCGACAAGAGGCGCACAGGGGAGTTCCCCGGAAATGCCGACGACTACCCGATGGAGAGGCTCAAAAAAAGAACCGTCTCTTACATCTCGATCGGCGGGGCGAGCACGGAGAACTGGACAAGCATGGGCAACTGCACCCTCCACATCTTCGGCTTCCCGCCCATGATGAAGGTGATGGGAAACTACAACGCCAACTCCATGGGCACAATCGGCAATCCCTA
>CADCPJ010000111.1 GCA_902803245.1 uncultured Lachnospiraceae bacterium
GGCGATGGCGGACAGCGTGGTGGACCTCATCGCGGAGGCCCAGGAGGAGGACGGCTATCTCGGGACGTATTTTACGATCGAGGAGCCCGACCGGAAATTCAAGAGCCTCATAAACAGCCATGAGCTCTACTGCGCGGGGCATTTCATGGAGGCCGCCGCCGCTTACTATGAGGCGACGGGGAACCGGAAGGTTCTCGATACCGCAAAGAAGCTGGCGGCATGTATCGACAGGGAGCTCGGGCCGGACGGAGCCTTCGGGTACGACGGGCACGAGGAGATCGAGATCGGCCTTATGAAGCTCTACCACGTGACCGGGGAGGAGAAGTATCTTGAACTTGGCAGGCATTTCCTTAAGGTCCGGGGCACGGACGAGGACTTCTTCGGCGGGCAGGCCAGGACGGATCCCGGGAAGAAGCCCCTGATCGAAGGGGTGGACAGGTTCCCCCGAAAGTATTTTCAGGCGCACCGGCCTGTTGCAGACCAGGACACGGCGGAGGGACATGCCGTGCGGCTCGTCTATCTGTGCACGGCCATGGCGGACGTGGCCGCAAGCTCGGGAGATGAGAAACTGCTCGCTGCCTGCAGGAAGATCTGGCGGAACATCGTGGACCGCAGGATGTATATCACGGGCGGCGTCGGATCGACGGTGCACGGCGAGGCCTTCACATACGACTACGACCTGCCGAACGACACCATGTACTGCGAGACCTGCGCGTCGGTGGGGCTCATCTTCTTTGCGCGTGAAATGTTGAAAAATGAGAGCGACGGGGAGTACGGGGACGTGATGGAGCGCGCCCTCTTGAACACCGTGCTGTCCGGCACCGCCCTCGACGGGAAGCATTTCTTCTATGTGAACCCTCTGGAGGTGAACCCGGAGGCGTCTGCTTATGATCCCGGCAAGAGCCACGTGAAGCCGGTCCGACCGGAGTGGCTTGGCTGCGCCTGCTGTCCGCCGAATCTCGCGAGGCTCCTTGCTTCCATAGACCGGTACATCTACACGGTGAAGGGAGACACCTGCCTCGTAAACCTCTACATGGGAAGCGCCGCGGAATTAAGCGTCTCCGGAGAGACGGTCCGCATCACGCAGGAGACGGAATACCCGGGAAGTGGTGAGATCTCTTTGAGCATTTGCGCTAAGGAAGGTCATCCCGTGAACCTGGGACTCCGCATCCCCGGGTGGTCGGACAGCTTTGAGGTGATCCTGGACGGAGAGCGTGTTTCGGACAGTGAGAACACTGTATGCGGAGAGGAGAGCCCGCAAGGATCTTCAGGAACCCGGTATGAGAAGGGCTTTTTCTTCCTGAGAAATCTTGCCGGGCAGCATGAGATTGTCCTTAAGCTCCGCATGGAAGCGAGGCTGTGGAGGGCCAATCCGCTTGTGAGGGCGGACATCGGGAAGGCGGCCCTCATGAGGGGTCCGGTCGTCTACTGTCTGGAAGAGGCGGACAACGGAAAGAACCTGCATCTTGTGTCGATTGACCCGTCCGCGAAGCTTATGGAGGAAGAGGAGGAGGGAACACTTGGCCGCATCATCCGGATCACCGCCGAAGGGCGGAGAACCCGGACAGATGAGGACACAAGGCTGTACCGCCCGGTGGATGAAGGCAGAAATAAGGAGGAAGAAGTCCGCCTCCGCTTTATTCCCTATTACACGTGGGCAAACCGCGGGAGGGGCGAGATGACCGTCTGGATTCCGCTGCATGAGAAATGATGCGGTTCACAGACAGGGAGCGCTGTCTATTAAGAAGATTATCAGAAGCAGGCGGCAGGAAGGCATAATTCCTGCCGCCTGCTCCTTTTGTGCTGCCTGCACCTTTTGCGCTGCCTGCTTACATCAAGGCATGACGCATCTTCCTTTTTTTATATACAGACAGGTTTTTATATACAGACAGGCTGTGAACAGGAACTCTTTTGTCACACCTGCGTCACACCGGAAAAATAACAGTGGTTGAAACACTGGTTTCTGTTATACTATAGGTACAACTATGCGATGGAATACTTGCTTTGTATATTCGCAACATTTTTTGTGCCTGATGTGTAAGATCCGGTCAAACAACAGGAGAGATAATATGATGAGAGGAAAGAACAGGAACCCGTTTATCAGCTGCAGGAAAAGTGTGTGGTCACGGCTCCTTACGGTGCTCCTATGCATGGCTATGATTGCCGGGGCCCTGCCGGTGACAGTCCTGGCATCGGAGACCGTTGAGCTCGGAGACCAGCTGCCGGATGACCGGCTGTCGGACGGCCGGATCTTTGGGGTGGATGACGGAGAGGAAGAAAGCTATGTCGAAGAGGCGGACGGCTCTGCCTCAAATGAGAGCGAGGAAATCCCGGAAGGGGAGGACTTAACCGAAGAGGGCGGGGAATCCCTCGAGGAGGAGAGTCTCTCCGGAGAAGGAGAAGAGTATGTCCGGGAAGCTATTCCCGACGATGATACCGGGATGCTTCTGCCCGAAGTGGAAGAGGCGGAAGAGGAAGCAGAGACAGCGGGCGAGGGTCCGGTGAAACTCACAGTAAATCTGGCCTGGGCCGACTACTATGAGGACACTGTGCACGAAGATGTCACGATGGTCCTTGAGAAACGTGACGGGAAGAGATGGGTGGACGAAGGCCGCACGCTGACCCTCGGTGACAAGAACGGCTGGGAGGCCTCGCTTGAAGTGGAAGGGAAGGCAGAGGATTACCGTTTCGTTGAGGAGGACTTCAACCGTGAGCAGATGGCTCCTTATGATGAGTATGAGGTCGAAGAGAGTGAGTTCAAAATTCATCTTGGACAGTCTTCTTACATAGGGAACTATTCGGTCAATTGCAAGGTGTTCGGCACGATCACCACGTTTACAAACACCGTGAATACAGACTCCTTAACAGCAAAAGCGCTCTGGGGCGATGACGTGACCAAGGACCTGAAGCCGGACTTCATTATGGTTGAGCTGCAGTCCTATAAACCCGCTGCCAATGCGTGGAGCGCTGTAGGCGAGCAGAAGAAGCTGAATGCCGGCAACCAATGGAGAACGGTATTCAAAAAGCTTCCGGTTATAAAAACGGAGAATGGAAAGACGATCTACCGCATCCGTCAACTGAACGGAGAAGGCAGGATCATCTACAGCGCGAATGATGCTGACAGGCAGGACAACGCGGCAGTTTTTTATCTCAACGGAAAAGGCGGCGCCAATACGAAGGTGACATACAAAAACGTCGTTATTAAAGACGCAAGCAATGCCATCAATACTGTGAGCAGTGTCAAGTACAGTAATCCTGAAGTTGAGAAGAATAACAAAAATGGTTTCACTGTTAAGGTAGTTTGGGATGAC
>CADCPJ010000112.1 GCA_902803245.1 uncultured Lachnospiraceae bacterium
CAGGCAGCGGAAGGAGGGACTAAAAAATGAATAACAATTTAGCGATCTTCATCCTGCTCGGCGGATTCCTGATTCTCGTCCTCCTGCGCTTCCCCATCGCCTATGCCGTCGCGATCGCTTCGATCGCGTGCATGATGGTCAAGGGGCAGAACCTGCAGGCGATCGGCAAGCTCATGGTCGGAGGCATCAGTTCGTTCTCGCTCATGGCCGTCCCGTTCTTTATCACGATGGGATGTCTCATGGGAAGCGGAGGTATATCGGAAAAACTGATTGACCTGGCCAATTCGCTGGTCGGCTGGATGACCGGCGGCATGGCCATGGTGAACATCGTGGCCTCCTATTTCTTCGGCGGCATCTCCGGTTCCGCCGCTGCGGACACGGCCTCCCTCGGCTCCATCCTCATCCCCATGATGGAGGATCAGGGGTATGACAGGGACTTCTCGACAGCGGTCACGATCACATCCTCCTGCGAAGGACTTCTCGTTCCCCCGAGCCACAACATGGTCATCTACGCCACCACGGCGGGCAGCGTCTCCGTAGGAGCCCTGTTCCTGGCCGGCTACATCCCGGGAGCACTCCTCGCCGCCTCTCTCATGATCGGATCCTACATCATCTCCAAGAAGCGCAAGTATCCGAAGGGAGAGAAGTTCCATCTCGTGAAGTTCCTCAAGCAGCTCGGCGTCTCGATCTGGGCCCTGGCCGCCATCATCATCGTCGTGGTCGGCGTCATCGGAGGCGTATTCACGGCAACGGAATCCGCGGCGATCGCGGTCATCTACTCCCTGATCGTCAGCGTATTCATCTATAAGGGCCTCACCTGGAAGGGAGTGTGGAAGGTCCTCGAGGATTGTATCGACACGCTCTCCATCGTGCTGATCCTCATCGCGACATCCGCCATCTTCGGAAACTGCCTGACCCTCCTTCACGTCCCGGATATGGCCGCGAAGGCAATCACCAGCGTCAGCAGCAACCGCATCGTGATCGCGCTTCTCCTCAACCTGATCCTGCTCATCCTGGGCTGCATCATGGACATGGCGCCGATCATCCTGATCGCGACGCCGATCCTTCTGCCCATCGCGCAGAGCATCGGCATCGAGCCGATCCAGTTCGGCATCATGGTCATCTTAAACTGCGGCATCGGCCTCCTGACACCTCCTGTCGGAAGCGTCCTCTTCATCGGCTCCGCCGTGGCGAACCTTCCCATGGAGAAAGTGGTAAAAGCAACGCTTCCCTTCTACCTGTGCATGATCATCGTGCTGCTATTGATCACGTTTATTCCTCAGATCAGCCTCTTCCTGCCGAGCGTCATCATGGGTTAAGGAATCCAATCTGTTATAACACAATAGAGAACGGCATATTGTTGATCTTCGCAATATGCCGTCTTTTCATTAAGGGAGTTCATGCACCTCACCCGGTGCGAGAGGATACATATGAGACTAACATTTGACGAGATTAAAAATGAGATCAAGCGCGTCTTCATGAAATACGGCCTCTCTGAAGAGAAGGCGGAGACCTGCGCCAGGATCCACACGGAATCCACTTATGACGGGATCTATTCCCACGGCACAAACCGCGTCGCCCGCTTTGTCGACTATATTAAGAAGGGCTGGGTGGACGTCCACGCCGATCCGTCCCTTGATCGCGAGTTCGGGGCAGTCCGGATCTACAACGGCAATCTCGGCCCCGGCATCTTAAACGCCCTGTACGGCGCAGACCGGGCCATGGAGCTCGCGGACCAGTACGGAATCGGCATGGTGGGCATTCACAACACCACGCACTGGATGCGGGGCGGCACATACGGCCTTTACGTGGCGAAGAGAGGCTACGTCGGCATCATGTGGACCAATACCGAGGCCTGCATGCCTCCCTGGGGCGGAAAGGACTGCCGCCTCGGAAATAACCCGTTTGTGATGGCCATGCCCGGACCGGACGGCGGCGCCCCGGTGCTGCTCGACATGGCCATGTCCCAGTACTCCTACGGCAAGCTGCAGGTCACGAGGCTCGCCGGCAAAAAGCTCCCGTTCCCCGGCGGATACGACAGGGAAGGCAATCTGACGGATGACCCGGGCGCCATCGAGGAGTCCATGAGAATCCTCCCGATCGGGTACTGGAAGGGATCCGCATTTGCATTCATGCTGGACATCCTCGGCTCCGTCCTCTCGGACGGCGTTGGGGCAGTGGACATGGATGCGGCGACGAAGGGGAGCTGCGGCGGCTGCTCGCAGGTCATGATCGTCATCGACCCGAAGAAGACGTCCGTATCTCACGACATCAGCCTCACCGTGAAGCGCGCCGAGGAGTACTTAAAGAGCGCGGAGGCGGCGGAGCACGCCGGCGGCATCCGGGCTCCGGGTGAGGGAATCGAAAAGTTCCACGCGGATCACGACCGGAACGGAATCTACGTCGACGACGCCGTCTGGGAGGAGATCTGTGCCCTGTGATCATTTCCCGCATGTAAGAAGCCCGCAAAGGGCCCTTTTTAAGAGCTGCATAAGCGGCAGTGTCACCCGCAAACCGAAACGCAAAGGGGGGCGGAACCCCTGAAATCACACATAAAAAAGGAGGTTATTCGTATGCAGATCGTTTATGACTTTGGAAACGGAATGAGGATGGTGGATCTGTCCAAGCTCGTGGACCCGGCTGTGGAGACGAGGCGCTGCTTACTGAACCGCTTCAATACCGGCGGACCGATTCCGGATTTCCACACGAATTTTGACATCATGAGCCACCTCGGCACCCACGCGGAGTGCCCCTATCACCACGACGACAACTGGCCCGACGTCACGGAAGTTCCGCTCACAACCTTCGCGGGCCGCGGCGTCTATGTGGATTTCAAGGAGACCGTCGCCCCTTACACCCACATCACGGCGGCAGATCTCGACAGGGAGGCCAAAAAGGTGAGGGAAGGCGACATCGTCATCATCGACTCCTCCTACAAGCTGAATCCGTTTACACCGGATACAAACACGGAAAAGGACAAGAGACTCCTCGTAAACGGAGAGACGGCCGAGTGGTTCAAGGCGAAGAAAGTAAAGGCCGTGGGGTTCGGGGACGGCGTCTCCATCGAGAACTGCAACGAGGACGTGAAGCCGTTCCACGACATCCTTCTCGCCGAGAACATCGTTTTCATCGAGGTGCTGAAAAACCTCGAATGCCTTAAGAAAGATGTCTTCTTCATGTCCTTCGCCCCGCTTCCCATCAAGGGACTCGATTCCAGCCCGGTCCACGCCTACGCGATCGAGGGCATCGCTGAGTTTTCCTGACACTTAGACGACAAGAAAGGGGACGCATATGAAGATAGCAGTCATCGGCGCAGGTGCCATGGGTTCGATCTACGGCGGTCACCTGTCGCTGAACAATGAAGTGTATCTCGTAGACACCAATCCCGAAGTAGTAAAGCTCGTAAATGAAAAGGGCGTGACGCTCGAGGAAAACGGCGAGGATCACTCCTATTTCCCGAAAGCCGTAACCGACACCTCCCATCTTCCTGAGATGGATCTCGTCATTCTCTTTGTGAAGGCGCTCTTCTCCCGCTCCGCCTTAAACGGCAACAAAAACCTGATCGGGAAGAACACGTATCTCATGACTTTGCAGAACGGCTCCGGACACGAGGACATCCTCGGTGAATTTGTCTTAAAAGATCACATCGTCATCGGCACGACGGAGGACCAGGGAACCGTGCTCGGCCCGGCGCATATCCGTCACGGCGGCACGGGCGGCACCAATCTCGGCATGCTCTGCCCGGATACGGAAGGAATCCTTCCAAAGCTCAAGGAAGCGCTCGACGGGTGCGGCTTCAGGGCAAAGATCCACGAAAACATCCAGCAGCTCATCTGGAACAAGCTGTTTGTAAATGTCGCCCTCAGCGCAGTCACGGCTGTTCTTGGTGTCAAAATGGGCTTTATCGCGGAGGATCAAAATGCAGCTGCGATGTCGAGGCAGCTCCTCAAAGAGGCCGTGGAGGTGGCGCACGCCATGGGTCTTGAGGCCGATGAGGAGCACCTCTTTGAGGAGATCATCGCGACATCGAAGCGGGTGCCGGATGGAGTCACATCCATCTGTGCGGACCTCTCAAAAGGCCGGAAGACCGAGGTGGATACAATAAGCGGCTCGGTCGTGCGCGCTGCCGAAAAATGCGGAGTGTCGGTACCGGCCCACGAGTTCCTCGTTCATATGGTTCACGCAATGGAAAACCGCAAGGAGTAATCCGATTTGAGAAAGGAGACCTTCTCATGTTCTACGGCAATATAAACAGTGAGTTTTTCGAGGAACAGGCAGCCGTTCTGCCCGGACCTCTTAAGGAAGCGCTTCATTATCTGAAGGGTATGGATCTCGCCGGCCATGAGACCGGGGCCTTTCCCATCGAGATCGGCGGCGTGCCGATGATCCTTCAGGTCATGGACCTTGAGACTTCTCCGAGGGATACGCATGACCCGGAGATTCACAGAAAGTATATAGACCTGCAGCTCTTCGTCTCGGGCGGGCCGGAGGTCTCCACCTTCTTCGTCGATCAGGGGAAGGAGACCGTCAAGGACTCCCAGCTGGACACGCCGAGGGACATCCTGTTCTATAAGAACCGCCCGGAGACAGGAGACATCGAAGGGCGCGTCGTGATGCTGCCCGGATCCTATGCCGTCTACTTCCCCTGGGATGTCCACATCCCCGGACAGTGCGGAGGTGAGGGGCCGAAGGGGTACCGCAAGATCGTCCTGAAAGTGCCCATGGAAGCATGCCTGGGGGCCTGAAAAGAATGAGCGAAGGAATAAGAGAAAGAATTCCCGTCAGCGGATGCGAAGGTGAGGAGAACGGGTACAACACCCAGCTTCTCTATTTCACCTGCTCATCCCTGACGAGGGATGACAGATACCTCTTCCTGATCACGGACAAGGGCGGGTCGCCCAACATCATGGTGCGGGATCTTCTGACCGGCAAGGAGCGGATCCTCACGGACAACACGGACGGCATCATGAAGAGCTATGTGTACTTTGACTGCAATCCGGGAAGAGGGCTCAGCAAGGCGAGCGTGTGTCTGGACTCGGAGAGAGCCCTGGCCTACTACATCCGGGACAACCGGATCTGCAGGGTCGGCCTTGCAGGCGGGGAGACAGTGCTCGCGGAGGTTCCGTCAGGCCGCGTCACCGCCTTCACCCACGTATCTTCGGACGGAAAATACCTCTGCGTGCCCATGACAGACGGGCGGGCGCTGGACTATGACCCTGAGACGGAAGGAAGCGGCCTTGACCGCCGCCCCATCTATGACATCGACGGCCGGGTGCAGGAGGAAGGGCTGAACAGCTATCTGTGCGTTTACGACACAGACAGCGGAGAGCTCCGCTATGAGAAGACCGTTCCGAAATGCTGGATCACTCACGTCCAGTTCAATCCCGCGGACCCGGAGATCATCATGTTCAACCACGAGTGGCCTTCCTTTGACTGCGGTATCCGGAGGATCTGGATCTACGACCACCGATCGGATGAAATCCGCCGCGTGCGGACGGAGGGAAATGACACGCTGGGCGGCACGCGCTCCCACGCAAGGCGGCGCGGAGACTGGGTCTGCCACGAGATGTGGAGCGACGACGGGAACATCATCATCTATCACGGCGGGTACGAAGACGGCCCGGCGATGGTGGGGAGATACGAGCCGGCCGCAGAGCGGTATTTTGAGATCGCGCTGCCGGACGATTACAACGCATACGGGCATTTCACCATGGATCACTCCATGAATCTGGTCTGCGACGGATATTTCAAGTTCCCCGGGGACGTAAAGATCGTCAGGGAGAACAGCACGGACAACGGCCCGGACCCCCACAAGAAGGACGGGGAATACATCTGCAAGGTAATTCCCGACTGGGATAAGGGGACTCTCACATGGGTCCCGGAGTGTAAGCATGAAAGCGACTGGCTGGGACAGGATGCTCACCCGCACCCGATCTACTCCCACGCCGGGGACAGGATCTTTTTCAATTCAAGAAGCGGAAAGTACGTGAAAGTCTTCTGCATCGACGTCAGGTGAGCCGGTTTCCGCCGCAAAGAGAGAGATCACTGCCGCAAAGAGAATGTCAGCACAGCAAAAAAACTGCCGCTGCAAAGAGAATGTCGGCACAGCAAAAAACTGCCGCTGCGAAGAGAATGTTGGCACTGCAAAAAACTGCCGCTGCAAAGAGCATGCCGGCACTGCTGCAAAGAGAATGTCAATCACCGCTGTAAAGAGGATGCTGCCAAAACTATGGACACACAGAGTATGATGCTGTTTGCGATCATCGCGCTGGTACTCATCGGCGTTCCGGTGATCATCGGAAGGTTCACGGGGCAAAGCCCCATGGAGATCCTGTTCGGAAGCCGCGTGAACCGGACGTTTTTCGGAAACAGGGAAAAGAGGGAGGAGAAATCCCGGACAGGCAGGTCATCCGGGGGCAATGCGCCGGGAAATGCACCCGGCGGCCCGGCAGGGGGCGGAAGCGCTTCGGGAGTTCAGGCGGCAGACGGCAATGCTCCCGGGGACCAGGCCGCAGACGGGAGCAGCCAGGGGGAAGCGGCGAAGAGCCTCCCTCCCGGCGCGCAGAAAAACAGCAGCAGGGAGGACCTGATGAGGTCGATTTCCGCTCTCCTTACCTACGGCAGAAGAAACCGTTTCTTCACGATCGTGCCGGGAACCCTCATGCACGGCGACGACGTCGCCTCTCTGGCAGTTCTCATAGTGACAAGAAACAGCGTCCTGGGATTCAACTGCTTCGGATACGGCGGCACCGTACACGTCGGGAGCGGCGAGGAGACGTGGAAGCAGGTATTAAACGGAGAGACGATCCGGTTCGACAGCCCCCTTGTAAAAAACAAAAAGCAGAAGGAGATACTGGACGCCGTGCTTAATGAGTGCGGCTATCCGGGTACCCGGACAGAGATCTTCGGCCTCTTCACTTCGCCCGACGTCGTATTAAAAAACAACGTGAGAAGGAACACCCGCTGCTGCACGCAGAAAGCGATGATGGAAGTATTAAACGAAAACCGCTATCTGGAGAACGGAGGGATCAACCCCAGGGAGCTGGGCCTTCTTCTCGAGAAGCACATCAAAAAAGCATGACCGAAAAGGTCATGCTTTTTTGATTTTGCGTTTTTTTCATTTGACGTTTGACTTGCAGATCGCCTCCCAGAGGCCGTTCAAGTAGCAGGCGCCGAGCGCGCGGTCATAGAGCCCGTATCCGGGGCGTCCCG
>CADCPJ010000113.1 GCA_902803245.1 uncultured Lachnospiraceae bacterium
ATGACGTCGTGAAAATGCTCATCCGCCTCGCCGAGCATCGCGAGGTCCGCGTTGCCTCTGTCGACAAGGGAGGCGAAATTCTCCTCTGCCTCTTTGAGCTTCTCCATGTCCTCTCCGGACATGTACTCAATCGCCTTTCGTATAGCCAGTACGTCAAGGCTTCTCCGTATCTCAAGTACGTCGCTGAGCTCCTGCCGCGTGATCCCCGCCACGTGAGCCCCGCGCCTCGGGACCATCTCGACAAGTCCCTCGTGCTCCAGCTTGCGGATTGCCTCCCGGATCGGTGTTCTCGAGACGCCCAGTTCATTCGCGAGGCTGATCTCCATCAGTCTCTCGCCGGGTTTCATCTCTCCCTTAAGTATCTTCCGCCTCAGTGTCAGGAATACAACCTCCCTGAGAGGCATGTACTCTTCCGGATTGGTTGTCGAATCACTTCTGCTCATTTAACTAGTCTCCTTATGGAAATGCCGTTCCTTCACGTAAGTTTTCCTTCACCGGTTCTATAGACGTTAACGAAACTGTCTTTCTTACGCAGAACTTTTCGTTTTCCCTGTATGCAGCTAAACCAAGCAACTGCCTTTCCGCAATCTTAAGGTTAACTGTTATACCTCGTCGGCCACGTGAGGAACGTCCTCGCCTGCGGGCGCTCCGCCCGAAGGCGCATCCTGCACGCCTCGGCCTTGCCTGAGTCGTCGAAAATACCGAACACGGTCGGACCGCTCCCGCTCATGATTGCCGTGAGGGCACCCTCCTCGAGCATCGTCTTCTTCAGCTCGGCGATCACGGGATATTTCGGCCCGGTCACCGTCTCGAGGACGTTGGCCATCCGCTGTCCTTCCGTCATGGCATGAAGATCTCCCGCCTCAATCGCCCCGATGAGGCCGTCGATGTCCGGATGGTCGGTGATCTTCTCCGCGTCGAAGGCCGCGTAGACGTCCCGGGTCGAGACGCTGATGTTCGGCTTGCTTAACAGAATTCCCGCGTCCGGCATCGCCTTCAGCGGAGTCAGGATCTCCCCGATTCCCTCGGAGAGGGCGGTTCCGCGCTTGATGCAGTAAGGGACGTCGGCGCCGATCCTCGCCCCGAGCTGCATCAGTTCCTCCTCCGTCTTCCCGAGTCGGAAGATCCGGTTCACGCCGACAAGCGTCATCGCCGCGTCGGAGCTGCCGCCGGCGAGGCCCGCTGCCACCGGAATGAATTTGTCCAGGTGGACTGCAAGGCCGTCCGTCACGCCCGATTCGCTCATCAGGAGATTCGCAGCGCGAACCACGAGGTTGTTCTCGTCGGTCGGAATGTAGCTCAGGTTCGTCGTGAGGCGGACTCCCTGTCCGCCCTTCACGGCTTCGAGCGTAAGCCGGTCGTACATGCCGACCATCTGCATGACCATGCGGACCTCATGGTAGCCGTCCTGCCTCTTTTTTAGGACATCCAGTGCAAGATTGATCTTTGCGGTAGCCCTGAGATACATAATTTCCCTCACAATATCCTCGGCGGAGCGTGCCGCTTCCCCACTCCGCCGAAATTCTGCCATTTCTATGCACCTTGCTTCAGGTGACAGTGTTGCCAACAACAGAACCAATTATATTCATTTTCAAACCTCTTATCAAGAGCGAGACGGCCATGGTGACAATATGGAACATTTTTGCGCAGATGTTTTGGCATGGAAAAATCGCCCCTGTGCGAGTATAATAAAAATGATAATAACTGTTCTTCCCGAGGTGCGTATGATCCGAGCTTTCTTTGGCATCACGTTTGTCATCGTTTACTGCATACTGTCCGTCCCTGTACTCCTTATTGAGACTGTCATAAGGAAATTCAACCCAAAAGCCGCCGAGCTGTCCATGCTGAAGATCGTCCAGGCCGCGTTCAAGATACTGCTCTTTATCTGCGGGACGAGGATCACTACCATCGGTGAGGAGAATCTCCCGAAGGGCGAGGCGGTCCTCTTCGTGGGAAACCACCTGAGCTTCTTCGATACGATCATCAGCTACAGCCAGATGAAGGACCGCTGCGGGTACATCGCCAAGGACAATCTGGCCCACATCCCGCTGCTCAGCTGGAACATGCGCTTCCTGCTCTGTCTCTTTCTGAAGAGGGACGACCTCAGGCAGGGGCTCGAGGTGATCCACAAAGCGATTGACTACATAAACAACGGGATCTCCGTCTTCATCTATCCCGAGGGAACGCGCAACAAGACCGGCGATCCCACGCAGCTGCACCCGTTCCACCGCGGGAGCTTCAAGATCGCCCAGCGGACGGGATGCAAGATCGTCCCGGTCGCATTCAACAACGCCGACGACGTCTTCGAGCGGCACTTCCCGAAGGTCAAGAGCGTCCACGTCATTGTGGAGTACGGCAAGCCCATCCCCTACGGAGACCTCTCGAAGGACGAGCAGAGGCACATCGACGAGTACTTCCGCAGCCTCATCATAGAAATGGTCAAAAAAAATGAAGCCCTTGTCTGACAGGCGGGCTTCATTTTTATTACAGCCATTATAGTCTGGCCGTTAACGAAATGATCTGCTGTGCATAAGCCTTTCGTTTTCCCTATTCCAAGGGACGCCTCGCGCCCCTCCTTTTCACCGTGCGGTCACAGGTTTTCTTCTATGTCTTCGAATATCACCGCAAAATGCGGGTTCTCCTCCTCGACGTCCTTCAGAACGCATTTCAGGCGCTTTAAGTAGGCGCTGATCGGAAGCCCGTCGCCCGGATCCGGCTCGAAGAAGCCGACGCAGGTTGGTTCGCCGATCTCCGTAAGGCAGTCGTAGAGGGCGTCCAGGTTTTCGCCGTAATAATCCGGAAGGTCGAATTTCATCGAGAGATACTTGTGCACATCCTCCTTCGTGCGGATCGGCTTAAAGTCCAGGATAATCTTTTTCATCTGAGGCTGTCCTCCATAATATCGAAATTGTCTGTCAGTAGAGACGCTCAAAGGACTCGTAGTGGTCCTCCGTGTAGTAGATCAGTCCGTCGTCTGACCAGACGATGCGCTTGGCGTTCCTCTTTTTTCCGTCGTAGTCGATATCGCACTCGTAGTACTTCCTTCCCTCTTTCTCGGGAAGCGTCCCCTCGTAGTTTTTGAACCGCG
>CADCPJ010000114.1 GCA_902803245.1 uncultured Lachnospiraceae bacterium
AGAGCGGAAAAATGCGTACAATGCTGTATGTCGCATGTTGTGATACGATATGAACTGATTCTGCGATGCTTGAGGAGGTGCTATGACAATACGCGATCTCGATTACCCGCGCCCGCAGCTGCGCCGCGACCGGTACAAGCTTCTCAATGGGATATGGTATCTGAACGGATCCCCGATCCGCGTCCCCTTTCCGCCGGAGTCAAGGGCCTCCGGCTTTCATGGCGAGATAAGAAATCCGAAGGGCGAGCTGGTCTATGAGAAGGAGTTTGCGGTTCCCGGGGAATGGGCCGGGGAGCGCATCCTGCTGCATTTTGGAGCTGTGGACCAGCTCTGCGGCGTCTCTCTTGACGGGGCGCATATCGGCCGCCATGAAGGGGGCTATCTGCCTTTCACCTTCGACCTCGGAAGGCTCGAAGGGGGAACGCACCTCCTCCGCGTCACAGCGAGGGACGATCTAAGTACCGTCTATCCCTACGGAAAGCAGAGCAGGACCCCGAAGGGGATGTGGTATACCATGGTCAGCGGCATCTGGCAGAGCGTCTGGATCGAGCCGGTCCCGGACGCGCGCATCGATGCGCTGAAGCTTATGCCGGACAGGGAAGGCATAAGGGTCAGACTGTTTACTGAGGAAAAGAATCCGGGAGAAGCCGGGGGAAAAGAGCCGTTTTCATGTGAAGTCGTGCTGCATGCGGACGGGATGAAGAGGACGCTCCGCTTTTCCGGAAAGACTTTTCGCCTGGACATTGCCCGGATCTTCAAAGACATTCCCGGGCACCCGCACCTGTGGACACCGGATGACCCTTACCTCTACGAGATGGACATCCGGTTCGGAGAGGACCTCATTCACAGCTATTTTGCGCTGAGGACGGTGGAAGTAAGGAACAGGACGGCCCGGGAGATGCCCGGAGTGTTTCTCAACGGGAAGCGCATTTTCCTGAAGGGAGTGCTGGATCAGGGCTATTTCCCCGAAGGAATCTATGTGCCGGATTCGCCGGAGGAATACTTGAGGGACATTGTGCGGATGAAGGAGTTCGGCTTCAACACGCTTCGAAAGCATGCCAAGGTCGAACCGGAACAGTACTATTATCTCTGCGACTGCCTTGGCATGCTGGTGATGCAGGACATCGTCAACAGCGGGAGATACAGCCTGATGTTTGACACCGTCCTGCCGACGGTCGGCTTCCACCTGTGGCCGTTTCTGGCCGTCCCCAAAAGCAGGATCGGGGGACTTACGACCAATCTGCAGCATGCCGCCGACGAGCACATGAAGCTGCCGGGAAGAGAGCGGTTCCGCCGCCGGTTTTTCGAGTATCAGCTGCGGGGGACGCTGAAGTATCTCTTTAACCATCCCTGCGTCATCGCCTATACGATCTTCAACGAAGGCTGGGGGCAGTACGACAGCGACCGGCTGTATCTGCTCGCAAAAAAACTGGACGGGAGCAGGACATATGACACAGCCTCGGGGTGGTTCAAGGGGGAGTACAGCGATTTCGACAGCCTCCACGTCTATTACCGGAACGAGCGCGTGCGTCCGGCCCGGCGGCCGCTCCTGCTCACTGAGGTCGGGGGATTTGAGTACAATGCCGAGCCGGAAGCAGGAGGCCCGGCGAACAGTTACGGCTATGGAAAATGCACCTCGGAAGAGGAGCTTCGGAAGAGAATCCGGCACATGCTGGAAGGGATGATTGAACCGGTCCGGGACAAGGGCCTGGCAGGGTATATCTATACCCAGCTGAGCGATGTGGAGACAGAGAGAAACGGGATATACACTTACGACCGCAGAACGTGCAAACTGACCCTGTCACGCGGCAATCCCTTCTCATGAAGGCATAAGATGCGCCAAAAAGAGCGCGGCCGGGGCAAAAGCTCCTGCCGCGCTTCTTTCGTCACATGGGGCTCACATACAGCGAGAACAGCCAGGAATAGATGAGCTCCGGAGAATGGGCTCCGCGGAGCCTCCCGATATTTTCTCCGAGGGTGCCGAAATAGGCGAAGTCGTTCTCCCTCACGTCGCAGCTGGCGCAGAAGAGGAAGTAATAGACCATGTTCTCGATCGATACGCGCATGTGCGCCAGCTCCCGTCTGCTCCCTCTAAACCCCTTGGCAGTCATGATGCGGAACAGGATGATAGCGGTGATCCTCGACGCGACCCGCCGAAGCACCCGGTTTTTCCCGCGCTTCAGGATCACGAAGAGAACCGCCCGGATAGGCGGCAAAGCTGCGCGCCTGTATATATCTTCAAGGACGCCGCGCACGATCTCGTGCTGATCCGCATCGCTTCCCAGATATTTCTTTGCTACAATCCCAAAACTCCTCTCGTAGTAATTGGCGTAGGCCTCCCGATCCGTGAGGTACGGCTTCCCGACGGAAAGAGACAGCTTGCTTCCCATAAAGCGGATGAAGTTCGGGAAATAATCTCCGATATCCGCCTCGTACCACCATTTTTCGAGCTTCCCTCTCTTCTCATGATATTCCCTGTTCTCGCGAATCGGAGTTATCCTCGTGCCTGAGATGGCGAGAGGCGTGAATCCCTCCTCGGCGCTTTCCAGGCCTGGATTGACGGAGTTTAATACGGACCGCACTTCGCGGATGCGCTCCTGCCACGCAGTGTGCCTGGGAGAGGGCAGGACCGTATCATCGACCCCGGGCCTTTCGAACCCCCAGGACATGGGAGCGATGAGAGGCACCATGTCGGTTTTACTCACCGTATTGTGGATATTGGGGTAGTCGGCATTCAGCTCTTTCGGCATGCATCTGGGCGATTCAAAGGTGTAAACGAAAATATCCTCTTTTCTGTATCCCCAGCTCGCGGCATGGCGCGTCACCGCTGCCCCGGCGAGCCCGGCTGCGGCTCCCGCGCGGCTGAAGCCCGTGATCCACAGCTTTCTTCGCCTCCTCTTATGATCCGATTCGTGCCTCGCTGTGTAGTCTTTAAGGAATTTTACCGTCTTGTCGAGCGCGATCCGGAAGCCGATGGGGATGCCCCTGGCTTCAATGATGGTATTGCCGTACCACTCCCTTCCGTAGGAGGCCCCGCGGAAGCCGATCACATAGATCGTGCAGTCCTCCCCGTGCAGGGTCACTTCCTTCCGCGCAGCGATCACTCCGATGGTGAATTCCTCGGGGGCGCGCTGAAAGTCCTTATTTACCTCCACGTCCTCGAATCCCAGATCCATGAGAAGACTTTCCGCGTTGCTGTACGGCCGCTTTCTGTCCTCCGGATTTGGAAATGACGCGAGGGACATGCACATCGACATCAGACGGAGCCTTGGGGAGAGGACGGAGGCGTCCTCTTCGAACCATGTGTCGTCATAGATATAAGTTCCTGTGACATTGTGGATCTCATCTACTGCTTCAAACTGAAACTGACCTGTCGTTGCCATATTTACCTTCTTCCTGCATCCGCCCAAACAGCAGATGCCCGATCTGTCAGGCGCCCTGCCGGCGCCGCACTCTTGTTACCTCTTATAGCCGCTTGCGAAATTGTCTTTCTTTCGCAGAACCTTCCGTTTTCCCTATATGCAGTCAATCTAAGCAATTGCCTTCGGCAAACTTAAGGTTAACCGGTATACCTTACCACACAAGCTCGTTGGCATGTAATGGATGTGCATTGTATTTGATGCTGGAAACCTTTCCGCTCCGCAGCTTTACCACGCGGTCCGCCATCTTGGCGATCTCAACGTTGTGCGTCACCATGAGTACCGTTGTATTGCCTTTTTGCACGATACTCTCGATGACCCTTAAAACCTCCTGGCCGGTCTTGAAATCCAGAGCGGCAGTGGGCTCGTCCGCGAGAATGATGTGCGGGTTCTTGACGATCGCCCTTGCAATCGAGATGCGCTGCTGCTGGCCTCCAGAGAGCTGGGACGGGAAGTTCCCCGCGCGGTCCGTAAGTCCCACCATGGCGAGGGCATCATCTACATTTCCCGGATTCTCGCTGATCTCGGCAATAAACTGAATGTTCTCCCTGGCGGTGAGATTGGGCATGAGATTGTAGGACTGGAAGATAAATCCTATGTAGCTTCTCCTGAACTCCGTCAGCGCCTTCTCGTTGGGCGCGGTAAAATTCATTCCCTCCAGTTCAATCGTTCCCGAGGTTGCGCGGTCCATTCCTCCGATGATATTCATCATGGTGGATTTTCCGCAGCCGGACTCTCCGAGCACCACGACGAATTCATTTTTAAAGATCTTCAGGTTGATTCCCTGCAGAACCTTGAGCACCTCTTCTCCCGAGAGAAATTCCTTTGTGATGCCTTTTAACTCCATGAGCACCGGCTTCTCCGGAGGCAGGTAAACGGAGAAGCCCTTCTCGTCGATGACCATGGCGGCCAGAGCGGAAGTGTGCTCGCAGATCTTCAGATCCTCTTCCGTAAAGAGGCTCCCGCCCCTTGCCGTGACGAGGCACATGCAGCCGATCGTTTTCTTCAGGTCATTGAGCGGGACACATATGAGGCTCCTCGTCTTTAGCCCCTGGTCGTCGAAGATGTCCCCCTCGAAGGACTCC
Organism: uncultured Lachnospiraceae bacterium; assembly: GCA_902803245.1. Lineage (GTDB taxonomy): Bacteria > Bacillota > Clostridia > Lachnospirales > Lachnospiraceae > Chordicoccus. The sequence continues at coordinate 4,505 of CADCPJ010000114.1, forward strand.
GTCTTTTCCGTCTCCGCGAGGAAGACGGACGTCTCCGTGCTCACCACCTTGCCCTCTGTTCCGATTCCGCTTTCAAATGAGACCCCCATCAGGTCGAGCGGTCCCGTGCACGCGGCGCAGTGCAGCGTGCCCGTATCTTCATTGAGGATCCAGATGGCGCCGCCCTCCGCCTTAAGCTGCGTTGAAATTACGTCCAGTGTGTTCGTGAGGGCAGCTTCCAGATCTTCGACCTCAAGAAGCGCGCTGGAAATCAGCCAGGTTGCGGCTGCCAGGGTGTCCGGCTTTTTCATGATCGAATCCTCCGTGTGCGCAAATTTTGTATCGCGCCTCTTCCTTTGCAAGATGGTTCACCTGATCTCAGACTGTCAGCACGGATCAGTACTTGGTGATCTCGGTCAGCGGTGTCTTCTGTATGTTCTTAAATGAGATCCAGTTGATGACAGCGGAGAGAACGCCGTTGATGCCGACGGAGATGCACCACGAAAGAACGGAGACGCTCCTTATGTACATCGTGTAATCCGATTCGATGCTCTTTACGATCAGGCCGCTCATCAGGATGCCGGCGATGAGGCCGAGGACGATTCCTGCAATATTGATCAGCATCGTCTCCCTCAGCAGATACCCGGTCAGCTGCCTGGCCGAAAATCCGTTGACCTTCATCACCAGGAGCTCCTTCATCCTGCGGTTTACCAGGATGTTGGTCAGGTTGATCATGATGAGAAGGGTGTCCGTTACCGAGATGAGGACCATGATCAGAGCCACGAGATTGAAGAGCTTCTTCGTGCTGTCGTAGCGGGCCGCGAAGTCGGAGGGCCGCTCGAACTGCGCCGAGGGGCAGACCTGGGCGACGGCGGCAGCCGCTTCTTCCGTATGGTCGCCAAGATGACAGTAATAGCTGTTGTATACGGGATCCTCGCCGAAGATCTCATGGTAAGCGGAGGGACTTAAGACGCCCATGGAGCCCGCGTGGAAGCGGAAGGATCCGGCGGCCGAGGCTCTTTTCGGGACGAGATCGCTGCCGTAGAGGAGAAGCGTGTCGTCCGCGAACAGCGTGTGCATCTCGCAGAATTTTTCCGGCAGCAGAATTCCGCTGTCCGGGAGCTCTTCGGAGAGGGACACATAATCCTTTAGCTGCGCGCTGTCCGCCGCAAGAAGATAGAAGGCGGCCGATTCATCGGCGCACTCATAGAGCGCCGCCTGATAGGAGACGGGGAGATAGCTTGCGCCGTACTCCTTAAGGACGTTCTCAACCTTCTCCCTGTCCGCATCATCCGGATCTGCGCCCAGGTCAATTCTTAAGCTGTAGCGGTAGATTTCATGCTCCTGATAGGCGAATGCGTCGTTGAAAGAGGAACGTATAGTAAATCCGATCCCGATGAGCATGACGCTTCCGACGACTACGACGATGGACACAATTACCCGCTTCAGGTCCGTCACGATATTCCGGATAATCAGCCGGGAATAGAGGGACTGCCCGGAACGGCTCTTCCCGGAGGCCCTGCGCTTCAGCGCTTTTTTGGCCGGCTCACTGCCGTTCATAAGCCCGACGGCGGTGCATTTCAGAAGATTCCTGCACGAATACCAAACGACCAGGGTGGCGACGATGAGCGTCGCGCCTCCGACGACCGCGGCGGTGTCCGGCACAAAGAGAGCCTTGATCCTGCCGAACACATACAGGTTTTCGAGCAGAATCATGATGATGCTCGTGACCACCATGCAAAGGACGAGTCCCAAAGAGACTCCGATCACTGCGGCGGAGACGCCGAAGAGCATGTATTTGCCGCGGATCTCGTTTGTTCGGAAGCCCATGGCTTTTAAGGCTCCCACCTGCTGCTGCTCATCGCTGATGATGATCGCCATCGTGGAGAAGATCACGAGGGAGCCTATGATGGCGAACATCGGAACAAAAAAGGTGGCGAAGCCGAAGATCGACTGATTGGAGGACTTAAGGAAGACAAAGCTCTCGTTGGTTCTCCTGTTCAAGACGATAAACCGCGCATCATCGAGGCTGTCGATTCTCTCTCTTGCGTCCCGGAGACTTTTTTCGGCCTTCTCCTTTTCGCTGCCGTACTCGGCCCATTTTTCATCCAGCTCCTGCCTTGCATCAAGAATCTCAGAATCGGCCGACTCCCTCGCCTCGTTGTACTCCTGCCGCCTGGCAGTGAGATCGCTGCGGCCCTCTGTAATCAGATGATCTGCGTCTTTTTTTTGCGTCTCATACTGCTCCTGCCCTCTTACAAGCTCTGCATGTCCGTCTGCGAGCTGCCGGTCCGCGTCCTTTTTTTCCTTCTCGTATTCGATGCGGCCGCTCTCAAGCTTCTCCTTTCCTTCCGCGATCTTAAGCTGCGCGTCAATCTTTTCCGTGCGGTACTCGTCCCAGCCGTCCGTCAGGTCGCTCCGGCCAGCGCGCAGCCGTTTGGCGGTCTCCTCCTTTTCGCTTAACCAGGTCTCTTTGCCGCTGACAAGCTGCGACCTCGCATCTTCAATCATAGAGACCGCTTCCGCCCTTTTTTCGCGATACAGTTCCCAGTTCTCATCGAGGGCAGCCCTGGAAGCAGCGAGGGTGTCCCAGCCCTCATCGAGACGCGCGCGGGCACCGGGCAGATCGGCTTCCCTTATCCGCCTCTTAAGTTCGGCTTCCTTTTTGCTGTATTCCTCTTCGCCGGCGTCGATCTTTTCCTTTGCCGAGTACAGTTTGCCTAGCGCACTCTTAAGCTCCTTCCTTTTGCTTTTGAGCTCGCTCTTCGCCGCTGCGACCGCGGGCTCCTTCCTGATCTCCTTCGGGAGGGAATTGATAGCTGAAAGAGCTGCGTCCATGACGCTTAAGACCTCCTCGCTCTTTTCGAGGGTGGGGGAGTCCTTGAGACCATTTAAGAGCTCGCGGACAAGGCGGATTGCCTCTCTGGCCTGAGCTTTTGCTATTTCATCCGATCCGGCAGTCCCGGATCCGCTGTCGGGATTCCTGTCCGGCTTCTTGTCGGGCTTCTTGTCCGGAGAGCTTTCGGGAGAGCTTTCGGGACTGCTCTCGGGAGAGCTGTCGGGAGTACTGTCCAGATCG
>CADCPJ010000115.1 GCA_902803245.1 uncultured Lachnospiraceae bacterium
CAACAAACTCATCACGGTCCGGGTCAGCGGCCAGACAATCCTCGATGCCCTGGAATTCGGCGTCTCCTTCCTTCCGAAAGCAAGCGGCAACTTCCCGCAGGTATCCGGCATTACATACACCATCGACGAAGGCCTGAACAGCAGCGTGACGACAGACGAAAAAGACCAGTTCATCTCCGTGGACGGCCCGCGCCGCGTATCCGATGTCATGATCGGTGACAAGCCGCTTGATCTGAGCGGTTTCTACACGCTTGCCATCAGCGATTATCTGCTGACCGGCGGAAATGGCTACATGATGTTTAAGGACGCCGAAATTGTCTCGGACATGCAGCTTACCGACAACGAGGTTCTCATCAGTTACATCGAGAGATGTCTTAACGGCGAGATCCCTTCGTTCTACGAGGCGCCGCTGAACCGGATCCTCCTCATGAAGTCCGTTGCGTAAACACAAGAAGAGACATTTCAATCGCCTCTTGCATAGTGTATTATAAAAATAGCTCACAGCTATTTGTGACCAAGGCTCCCGGATTTCAACAGTCGCTTGCTATCTCTCCCCGCGCGAGCGGGGATGGTCCGTGATGGGGGTGGATGATAGAACTCAATAAACTTACGGGGAGGCTGTTCGCGGCCTCTCCGTTTTCTTGTGAAATGGAAGTTGATGCCAGGGGGATATGGAAGTGCTGGCCAAGGTTCTTGAGAATCTTGTCATCAATTAAACAGAGCACCAATGCGAGCTGTTCGCACACGGTTTGCATGCTGCGGCGATGGCAGAGCCGTCGATTTCAGCCCAGGATGCTTTATGGTCCATATGCGATGACATTTTCAGGATAGCGATCGTTCAGTGCCTCGGCGATACGTCGATACCAGTTCTCCTCCCGCGCGCCCTTGCCCACGAGGTCGGAATACATGATGTGCAGGCCCATTCGATGGGCGTCTCCCAACCGGGTGCGGCGCATAATGTCCATGAGATAACCGTAAGACGGCTGGGAGATCCTAAGCTCCACGGGACCGGCGGCGGTGGTGTAGCCGCTGCCCTGGTACAACGCGTACATGGGGCCGCAGATGTAGCCGGTGCAGTCGTAGCCGCCGATGACCGTCGCCTCATGGTCCATGCCGCGCTGCTTCAGCACCGAAACCAGGCCCTGCTGATATTTGGGCAGGTAGATCGTCTGGAAGACGCCGCCCAGCCAGCTGATGCCGCGCTCAAAGAAGGTGGTGAGCGCCATGGTGAGTATGCCCGGCATGAGCTTGCGCTGCGCCAGGAGGGAGCAAAGGGATTCGGCGTCCGCCGGTATGGCGTGGGAAACGCCTCGCCAGTCCGTGCCGGTCAGGATATTGTCTTCATTCAAGGTCAGCCGGAACTTGCGCCCCTTCTCGTCCACGCCGCGGAAGAAGAAGTCCGCCAGATGTCCACCGCCGGAGAGGGGCGTCTGAACGACCCCGGCGCGGAGCCGTTCGTCCCGCAGAAGGGCGGCGAGCAGTGTGTTTCCCTCGGAGAGCTCCCGGATCAGCAGCGGGAGGATCATGCTCTCCAGATCCAGATAGGCGAGGATCGGCCCGTTTTCCCCGAAGAGTTCCCGGCTGAGGCCTACGCCGATGCAGGTAACCTGCTCATCAAAGCGCGGGCTCGCGAGCACCGGCTCCGATTCGTACACCTCAGTGATAAAGGCGTTAACGGCCCGGTCCACCTTGTTGAGCCACTTCTTGGTCAAAAAGCGGCCGCGAAAGTGCCTGAGCAAGGCAGTGTTGATGGGTGGGGCGCATGAGGCCTGGAGAGCCGGCTTATCAGGAAATATGGGCATGCGAACCAGATTATCCGGGGAGGCGTAGCTCAATATGCCCCGGGCGTAGGTAGAGCTGTCCATCTCCACCTGAGCGCCGGGAGCGATGGGCAGTACGTTTTCCCGATAGCCCAGCCTCCGGAGCAGGTCACCAAAGAGCAAGTCGGTCTGGAAGGTCTGAGCGCAGAAAATGCCGCCGTGGTGGTCAGCCGTGCACAGCGCCCCCGTGCGAATGCCCTGGACCGCCTGGGCGGCAATGTCCGACTGAAGACGCGCCGCGGCCACCGCCTCGGCCTGAGTATAGAAGTCCTCCGGGTCCAGCAAGGGCGGTATCCTCTGATTGCCCGCCACCTTTTCCGCCTGGAGCTCCAGGAAAGCGTCAAGGGTCATGGATTCCCAGGTGCTGTAGACGCGCAGGGTGGGACTGTGGCCATAGCATATTTCAAGAAAGTGGTTGAGCGTGTCCATCAGGTCTCGCATCCTCTGTTTGAGCTGTTCACGCCGCAGCAGGTGAAGGTCAGCATGTTGATGTCGTCGGAATGGGGAGCTTCGTAAATTTTATGCGACTAATTACAGATGGTCCTTATGCCGGCGAAGATCTGAAAGAGAAAGCAAATGAGAAGAGTATCGATTTACATAAAAAAGCAGCTCAACACCAACCACAGTACCGAGCCAACTTTTTCATTCACAACTGGCTGCCATCTAATAGGCCCTATAGCTTTGCGCAGCCGGATTTCTCCAGCTTTGCCCTCTCTTTGTGCTGTGTATTAATTTACCATATTGGGCATTGCATGGTCAACGCAAGTGTGATCAGAGCTGTCTCCTGTATGTCGCCGAAGTTACCATTCACGGGTTTCTCTGGCCTTTTTTCCTCAAAGAACCCTTCTCCTGAAGAAATGCACTTTAACAGTCCCCGCCAATTAAAGCGGAGCATACGTCAGTGCAGGCTGTCTATGATTGCAGCAAACCAGCCTGTATTCTCATGCTCCCCGCCGGCTGCAGCACCGGCGGGGATCCGATATCTGTTTTGAGATTTTTAATGTCACTATTATCTTATCATACGGCGCATGCTATTATGGTATAGAATAAATAGTATACCTTATGAATCTCTTCTGCTTACAGCATACACCTCCGGTCCTCAGGTCATGGAAAGCGGGGACATGGTCCGCAGTTATACGCAAATCTCGCAGGAAAAAGCAAAGCAGATGATGGAGCAAATGCGATGACGCAATACAGTGTGGATAGATGATCATTCTTTCTGCTCAGAATACCTTTTCAAAGATTGGGAAGCGTTCCTGGCTTTAATCTATGAAGAAGGTGTTGGCGTTTCGTCTATCCTTTGGTGGGAGCACTGTAAAAAGAATTTTCAGCATGGCCGCACGAGTGGGGATTACCATCCAGCAGTCCTTCATCTAGCTATGACCGACAAGTGCCTGTACTACCAGGAGAAAGACACCCATGAGCACAAAGCCAGATTTCGCGCAAATGCACAGCGCGATTACAAAAGCCGAATCGCTTGCGCAGTCCCTTCAGGAAATCGCAGATGACAACCAGCAGCGGGCGGAACGGATCCGTTCTCTGTCTATAGCTATACAACGAAAACAGGCAACAGTCCGTCTGGACAACCTATCTATCCGGGAACTGGAAGACACAAAGCCCGCCATTCGGATTCAGACGCTCGAAGACGCAGGATATAATACGCTCGGCGATGTATACCGGGCAACGGATGACGAGCTGATGGCACTGCCGGGCATTGGAGAAAAATCCAGCAGCGCGATCCGAAACATCACAGACACATTTCTGGACCAGATCGCAGCCAGAGAACCCATACATTTGTCTGCCGAACCATCTGATCAAACTCTGGCGGAGCTGGAAACCGAACTGGTCCGCTGTAAATACTGCGGCGAAGTCTGTATAGACGCTGCGCCGATTTTGGAAGCGACAGGCTCCGTCGCAAAGGAAATAGTACCCAAAATACGGATCCGGTCAGCTTTCGGATGGTTCTTCTCAGGGAAAAAGAAGAAAGAAGAAACGGCCGAAGCACTTGCAATCCTCACGGAATACTGTGACGGCATTCAGGTGCAAAGAGCCGAAAGACTGCTCGGCCTATACGAGGACTATCGGAGTATAAGCACGGACGAGTGCATGGCAGATCTTCGGAAAAATGCCGCCACATACTATGCGCTTCTGGAGCGCATTCTGGGACAGACGGGTGGGCAAAAAACGTACCATTCCATCCCGGAAAAAGTGGCTGCAGAAATAGAAGAGGAGACGCTGGCCACAGACCGATTCAAAGGCGATCTGAGAGCATATCAGGAATTTGGCGCAAAATACATTCTGCATCAGAAACGGGTCCTCCTCGGAGACGAGATGGGACTCGGAAAGACGATCCAGGCTATCGCGGTAATGGCACATCTGGAATCCCTGCTGAACAGAGAAAACAGGGGAGGGCGGTTTCTTGTCGTTTGCCCGGCTTCCGTCCTGACAAACTGGTGTCGGGAAATTCGGAAATTCAGCGAAGTGAAGGCGTATCTTCTGCACGGGAAAACGTTCGACTCCTCGCTTACAGCGTGGAAGGAGTCGGGAGGAGCCGCAGTCACGAATTACGAGAGCATGGAGAAGCTGGTAGACCACGTCAACAACAAAATGCATCTCGAATTATTCGTGATCGACGAAGCTCACTACATCAAAAACCCGGAAGCGAAGCGTACAAAATACGTACATATGCTGGAAGACGAATCGGAGCGGATCCTTCTGATGACCGGCACGCCTCTGGAAAACAACGTCGACGAAATGTGTGAGCTCATCGGCTTCATCCGGCCGGAACTCATACCAAAAATCCGAAAATATGTGGGAAGAAGGGACGCCCCGGGCTTTCACGAGATGCTGGCGCCTGCCTACCTGCGTCGTCACCGCAGCGATGTTCTGAAAGAACTTCCTCCGCTGACGGAAGAAGTAGAATGGTGCACCATGACACCATCTGATCAGGCGGCTTATGCCGAACAGGTAAGGAAAGAGAATTTCACCGGTATGCGCAGGGTTTCGTTCCTGCAGGAGACAGGACTCCCGTCAGCGAAACTGCAGAGACTGAAGGAACTGTGCGAGGAGGCGGTATCGGAGAACCGCAAAGTGATCGTCTTTTCCTATTTCCGGGAGACTCTGCAGAAAGTACAGGATGCACAGGGATTCAGCATTGCCGGCGAGATCACGGGCGACACCAAGCCGGAAGCGCGGCAGGGAATCATTAACCACTTTCAGAATTTGGACGGAGGCGGCGTGCTGCTCTGCCAGATTATAGCGGGCGGAACCGGATTGAATATACAAGCCGCAAGTGTTGTCATTTTCTGCGAACCACAGATCAAGCCATCGCTGACGAAGCAGGCGATTTCCCGCGTATACCGGATGGGCCAGATACAGGATGTCCTTGTATACCACCTGGTAATGGAAAACACTGTTGATGAAGCAGTTCTCCGTATCCTTGCGAATAAGGAGGAAGAATTCAGCCTCTTCGCAGAAGAGTCTGCATTGGCAGACGCCGCGGACATGATCATCGGGAAGGAATGGATTCAGGAAGTGCTTGAAGAAGAGCGGCAAAAGTATCTGCCGGCTGTTATCAGCTGAGGGAAATAATGGTGTTAAAAAGCAGCGGCAATAAGAAGGGCTCTTCTGCCATACTGGCAGATGAATTTATCCGTGGCGCGATGGAAAACGGGCATGAAATTACGGAATATGACCTGATTCACAAGGATATCCGCCCCTGCACGGGGTGCAATGCCTGCGGTATGGGCGGGCCTTGCGTGCAGAAGGATGATTACGAGAAAGAACTCAAGGATCTGCTCAGAAAGACAGACATGATCGTCTTTGCAATGCCCGTTTACTATTACAACTGGCCGGCCCAGCTGAAGACGGTCGTCGACCGGTTCTACAGTTTTACGACGGAGCTGACCTGTATGCACAAGAAAGCAGCGCTTCTCGCGGTTGCATGGGATGCCATCTCTCGCTATAATTTCTTTCCATCCTTCAACAGGGAAGCCTAATCCAGCAATTTATGAGGAGTTAAAACCGGAGGCTGATTATTCTGTATTCTTTCTATA
>CADCPJ010000116.1 GCA_902803245.1 uncultured Lachnospiraceae bacterium
CCCCCAGTGCATCACAACGATATTCTGTCCAAAGGAATAGCTGTAGGATGCATCATGCATATACTCTTTTAATATCTTTAACCCGGCCTTTGCGTTCTCATCGGCTGCATGAACCGGATCAAAGGGGATTCCGTCATCCTTTACGATGAGGGTGATCCCCTCCTGGTCGCAGATCATGCTGATGTCCATGTACGCTTTTTGTGATCTGCCGCTATGAGCCGTATAATTGAGCAGAAGCTCTTCTATGCAATGGGCAATATCCATTGCCCTTTCCTCCGTGGTTTTGCCTGAAAGGAAATCCCGCGCCTCCGCTACGGCTTCCCCGACCTTGCTTCTGTCGCAGGGGACTGAGAGGTCATGCCTCATGGAGTCATCAAGCGTCTTCGGTATCATATGGATGCGCCCTGCATTTCCCCCGGCCCTCTTTCCGGCGGGTATGGAGGAAAGGAGGACGAATGCGATAGAAAGCGCGGTGCCGATGGGATATGCCGCCCAGATATTCCCGATCAGGTATTTCGCCAGAAGGAAGCCGATGCCAAGGCTGAAAAGGAGGGACAGCGCGGACAGCGTAGAAAGAACAGGGTGGTCATTGATCTGGTACATAACCATCAGGGGAAATATGACGCTCAGGGAAAAATTCATGGTGGCGATAAGCGGCAGCCCCTGCTCCGTCAGACGGATCACGGACGGATCCACAGCTCCGAAAAGAGCGGCAAGCCGGCCTGAAACGAACAGAACGGCGACGACGCTAAGAAGGGCAAATCCGCACGATACGAAAAGCCCTCTTTTCAGCAGCCGCCGAAGGCCGTCGTAATCCCTCTGCGCCGCAAGAAGATTTCCTATCCCGAGGAAGGCTCCCTGCACTCCGCCGGATATCATCTGTCCGAACGAGATCACGGCATAGCCGATGGACATGACGAAAACTCCCGCTGCTCCGTGAACAGACTGGACAAAATAGTTGCACATGAAGATCAGCACTGTGATGGCGAGATTCGCGAGAAAGGGCGGAATCCCCATCACCGCGTTTCTTCCCACCATGCCGGCAAGGCCCCTGAAATGCGGCCTGATCTGAAGCTCCCTGCATTTGCGGAAAAGGAACAAAAGAAGCGCCGCCACTCCGGCAAGAGTCCCTGTCAGGGTCGCATAAGCGGCTCCCCGGATGTCCATTTTGAAGACCTTTACATACACAATGTCGCAGACCAGGTTTCCGAACACGGAGGAAAGAGTGGCAAAGGAAACAAGCTTAGGATAACCTATGCTTTCAATGAGCACCGACATCCCGTTTAACAGAAACAGCAGGAAGGCACCTGAGAGAATGACAAAAAGGTATTTGTATGTATTCTCGTATAACGCCGTGTCCTGGCAGAGCAGGGAACTGATCTTTGGCGCAAGCGCTCCTGCCAGGAGCGACAGCACAAGTCCGAAAACCAGGCAGGACAAAACGGAGGCGGTCACGGAACCGGCCGCCTCATCCAAATCCCTCCTGCCCAGCGCTTTCGCCGTTATGATCGAGGCCCCGGCGGAAAAAAGAAGGCTTATGCCGGCAATCAGCCCCATGACCGGAACGACATTCTGTATCGCGGATACAGCTTCCGGGCCGATCAGCCGTCCCATAAGGACGCTGTCCACGATGCCGTCAATGTTCATGATCGCCATCGTGGCTATGGAAGCTGCCAGGAATCTGCTCAGGCTTCTGTTGATCAGATAGCTGTTCCGGCCGTTCATTCGATTCGGATTTTCTTATCGAGACCGGTTGTCTTTAAAATGCTCCGGATCCTCATGGATGCATTCTTTATGACAAGCGCACCCTTCACCTTTTCATAAGCAACGACCAGCGCGCGAAGGCCCGTGGATGACATATACTCGAGCCCGGAGAAATCCATGATCAGGCTGTCGACGTGATCATCCAGCCGTTCCAGCTCCGCAAGCAGTTCCGGGGCAGCCTGTGTGTCCAGCCAGCCTTCAACCTTTAAGGTCACTTCATTTCCGTTTGCGCTTTTTGTGATATTCATAGCAGTTTCCTCCACATCTTTTTTAGCCATGTCTCTATTGTCGGTTGATTGACTATTTTCTCCTGGTAATTGCCAAAAGCAATTGCCTTAAGTTCACTGTGCCTTCACCTCTGCGTCAAATTCCATAAGAAGCACATTTCTGCCGTCAATCCGGCTGTAAGCCATATCCCTGGAGTTTGCTCGCGCGATTGTGATGCCCATTCCTCCGAAAGCCAGCTCCTCAAATTTCTTCTTCTCCGGAACGGCCTTCACCGGATCAAAGGCGGATCCGTTGTCATCAAAGGTGACCAGATATGCGTCTCCGGAGCGCTTTCCGCCAAAGACGATCTGATCGCATCCCGAATAATTGACGATATTGGTAAACATCTCTTCACAGGCAAGAATGACGTCCTTTGTGTGGTCGCTGTCGCCAAGGGCCGAAATAATGGTCTCCTTTACCTCAGCAAAGGCCCCATGTTCCGGGGGCAGGATCCGTCTGTCGGCTTCGCTGTCCTTGTAGATGAGAGTGAGGCAGGTGATATCATCAGACTGCTCCGCATCCCCCGCAAATTCCGCCACCTGGGAGCTCACGGCATCTGCAAGAACCTGCGGCAGGTAGGAGTGAATGTCCTCCCGGTACTGATGAAGGACCGTCTCCCGGAGCCTCTCCCTCTCAAACAGCTCCTTCTTTGCATTCGTTGCTTCCGTTATGCCGTCCGTATACAGCAAAACTCCGTCTCCGTCCCTGAGAACCAGCCTTTCCTCGGTGATGTCCGAATTTTCAAAGAGGCCGAGCGCCATACCGCTCTCGGTTTCCAGGTAAAAGGGATCCCTTCCCAGTATCAGCGGGCTTTCATGCCCGGCGTTTGCGTATGCCAGGACACCGCTGTCCGTATTAAGCGTCACAGCAAATACCGTCGCAAACATTTTTTCGGGATTGGAAAGCCAGAGCTCCCGGTTGACCCGGTTCAGGGTTTCCTTAAGTCCCCTCCCGGACATGAGATTTTCCCGGATCGTCGTCTTCACCATGGCCATAAAGAGAGCTGCAGAGATGCCCTTGCCGGAAATATCCCCGATCACGAAGCATTCCTCCCCGCTCTCGAGGGAAACCACATCGTAGAAATCTCCCTCGACTTCCCTGGCTGCTTTTGAAAATGCGTGAAGCTCATAGTTGTCTCCGCTGAAGGAGTACCTGTCCGGGACGATCCCCTTCTGGATGTTTCTTGCCACATCGAGCTGGGCGTTGGTATAGGCCTCTTTTCTTGTCAGGATCTCATTGTCATGGACATATTGACGGATATCCGCTGTCATCTTGCTGAAGGAGTTTTCTATTTCCGTTATTTCATTTTCATAATGTATCTTTCTTTTTTTTGTGACCTCTATCTCCTTCCGGTCCATCACGAAAATTCTCATGCGCTGCGAGAGATTCCGGATCGGGCGGAGCACCGACCACCATATGAGGAACATCGCGACAAGAAAGGCGATGGAATACGTCATGATCACCAGAACACCTGAGTTGAACAGGTTGCTTTCAGCGATATGCTTGATATCCCCCATGTTGTAATCGGCGCCGATCAGGGCTATGACCTTGCCGTTCTCATCGCGCAGGGCAACGGTATGCATGCATACATACCCGTAGTCATTATCGATCAGCTCATAGTCTTCCTCCGCCGTTCCGTTCAAAACGTTTTCTTCCGCACGAAACAGCGGCAGCTTGCGCACCGATCCAAACCCGTATTCCTTCTGCATCCGGGCGTCGTCCTCGTCACTGTTCGCCGCACAGACAATGTAATGCCTGTAGTTGTCTGCACCGACCGTATACATGTACAGGTACCGGATGTCCGCTTTGCGGCAGATAAAGCGGAACGCCTGATATACCCTGTTCCGGATCTCCTCATTTGTATAGAGCAGTTCCAGCTCCTCGTCGGAATCGATCACTGCGAGGACGGAATTCGCCACTGCTTTGGCGACTCCGTCTGCCTGCACGACCGCCCGGTCCAGCATATTGTTGTAAGTGTACTGATAGATACACGCTAAAGCAATAGCTCCCGCAAGCAGAAAGAGAATTGCAACATGCACAAGGATTGACAGCTTTATTTTCATAGTGTCCCTGCTCCCATCATGTCCTTACAACACAACTCCTTTTCGTAAATGCCGCGTCACCAGTATACCTTGATGATCCACAGTTCGTCCGAGCAGCTGTAATAGTACCTCATGGAGCTCGCCGAGTCCCACTCCATCCTCTGGCGGATCGGGGCGTCGAGGAGGCTCTCCGCCTCGTCTCCCTCCGGGGGAAACAGAGCATCCACGGCCTTTGTATAGCTCTCGAAGTCCGAAAATTTCATGAAGACCGCCCTCTCCGCCTCGTCGACGGCGTGCCAGAGCGCGCGGGAGATGGCGTCGGGGTCGAAGCCCTCGTAATAGAGGCCGTTCAGCCGGTAGTAGTCGTAGCTTGGGTCCGTGCACTCGGGGAGAGAGTACTGCCCTCCCGGAATGTGTTTTGCCCTCAAAAGCTCGTCCGAAGTCAGGCACAGGTAGTCGTAGATGATGGAGAGCCTCGAAGCGTCCGTTGCGTCCTCGCCGTAAGTGGGGTCTCCCCATGAGGGATCTACAAAAGTGTAGGTGCCGTCAATTTTTACCAGATTCCATGCGTGTCCCTCCGCGTTGTCCCCCGTCGTACCTTCAATATATGCGCACCAGACACCCGCCCTGTGCAGGAGATACTCCAGTGCACGCGAGTACCCGGCGCAGACCGACAGATGATTCACGAAGACGCTCTGGATGTTCTGGTTCTGGGTGCTCTTAAGATCATAGTCCGTCGTACGGATGATGTACTCGTAAGCGGCCTTCACTTTCTGATAGTCCGTGGCCCCCTCGGGGAGGGAGCTCAAGTACTCATCGGCAGCAGCGTCGATCTTTGCCTGAATGCCGTCAATCTCGGAGGGATCCACGTTGAAGTCCAGCTTGATCTGCCAGATCCCGAAGGTTTTAAAGCCGCTCATGCTGGCATTTCCGTCGATCCAGAAGAACTCCGGGTGGTCGATGATGAGAGCCGTGAGCGCCTTTTTTATGTGCTCGGAATCGGCTGCTCTCAGAGTAAACTTCGACTCGCGTTTCGACACCCCGGTGTAGAGCTGCCGGTACACGCCCTTTATGTCCTCCGATTCCTGATCGTAGGCAAAGCCGCTCAGGCCTTCCGTCTCCCCGACAGGGAAGCCGTATATCTCAAAAGCGTCCTCCTCGTCCGCAGCGGTCACGGTCTCCTCCACCCGGACGCTCCCGTCCGCCGTGGATGGTCCTTCCTCGTTCACAGCGTTCCAGGCGGAGACAGTCTCCGAAGTCGTCGGTGTTCGGACGGCCCTGTTCCCGCTGTTCGCCGGAATTGATATAGAAAATGAGCCGCAGCCCGCAAGAGCTCCGGCAGATATTACGGCGGCAGCCATTTTTACAGCCGCTATCCATTTTTTTTGGTTCATGTGAAAATGCAAAGTAGATCCTGCTCCTTAGTATACCCGTTTTTCAGCTCTTATGCTTCAGTCTCTTTGAGAGTGTGCGGATCGAGGTGGTTTCCGTCCTGCCAGATCCTCGCGAGATCATAGAACTGCCTCGCCTCCTCGTCGAAGATGTGGACGACCACGCCCTTGAAATCGATGAGAGTCCAGTTGGCGTTCCTGCGGCCTTCCGTGTGATCGGGAGTGAAGCCGTTCTTCGCGGCGGATTCCTCCACGGCATCCACCATGGCCTCGGTCTGGGATGCATTGGTGCCGTTCGCGATAACAAAGTAATCAGCAAGGGATGAGATCTTGTCGATCTCGATGACCTCGATGTGTTCCGCTTTCTTTTCGTCAAGAGCGGCCACGATGATTTCCACTAACTTTCTGCTCTCTTCCTTCAACATAAGCCCGGTCCCTCCGATTCTGATAGGCGGCAGCATGGACTATATCTGCTGCCTGCGGTTTACATGTTATACTACAGCCGTTAATAGAATTGTCTTCCTTGCGCAGAACATGTCGTTTTCCCTATATGCGGTCAATCCAAGCAATTTCCTTCGGCAAACTTAAGGTTAACCGGTACAAAAAAGTCAGTCCCTGCGGTCGTCGTGCACTTCCTCGTAAAAAGTATACGCCTTCTGGGTGTTGC
>CADCPJ010000117.1 GCA_902803245.1 uncultured Lachnospiraceae bacterium
ACAATCCAGGTGTTCAAGGGCAATTATATCGGAGTGAGTCCCGAGGACGAGAGCGATACGGTGGACTTAAGGACTCCTTATACAGAGAACAGGGATTCCTCCTTCCCCACTTTCCACTACATCCTGAAGGACGTCGTCACTGTGGAGGACGAGGGGGAGTAGGAGACCGGTTTTGCACACCGAAGGCGTCCCTTGCGGAGAGAACTTCGTGAGCGGCTATAAGGACACTTGGGATGAGAAGAAAGGAATCACCGTGACATGGAAAAAGTAAAGGCTTTCCTCAAGAGGAAGAACATCGAGATCTCGCTTAAGCGGTACGGTATCGATGCCCTCGGTGCAATGGCGCAGGGGCTCTTTGCGTCCCTCCTCATCGGAACGATCATCAATACGATCGGGACGCAGTTCCACATCGGCTTCCTCACGGAGCCGATTGCCACTGTCGCGGGAGTGGAGTATACCGTCGGCGGCCTTGCCACTGCCATGAGCGGACCGGCTATGGCGGTGGCCATCGGCTATGCGCTGAAAACGCCTCCTCTCGTGCTCTTTTCTCTGATCACCGTCGGATTTGCTTCCAACGCCCTCGGCGGCGCGGGCGGGCCTCTCGCCGTGCTCTTCGTTGCGATCATTTCCTCCGAGATCGGAAAGGCCGTCTCGAAGGAAACCAAAGTGGACATCCTCGTGACGCCCCTCGTCACCATCGGAGTCGGGGTCGCGCTTTCCGCCTGGTGGGCTCCGGCGCTCGGCTCCGCGGCCATGCAGCTCGGAAAGCTGATCATGTGGGCGACGGATCTCCAGCCGTTCCTGATGGGAATCCTTGTGTCGGTGCTGGTCGGCGTGGCCCTCACGCTTCCGATCTCTTCCGCCGCGATCTGCGCGGCCCTCGGCCTTACCGGACTTGCCGGAGGCGCCGCCGTGGCCGGCTGCTGTGCGCAGATGGTCGGCTTCGCGGTGATGTCCTTCCGTGAAAACCGCTGGGGCGGACTTGTCTCCCAGGGAGTGGGGACCTCGATGCTCCAGATGGGCAATATCGTGAAGAACCCGAGGATCTGGATCCCTCCGATCGTGACCAGCGCGATCACCGGACCACTTGCCACCTGCCTCTTTTCCCTCCGGATGGACGGCGCAGCCGTATCCTCCGGCATGGGCACCTGCGGCTTCGTGGGACAGATCGGCGTCTACTCGGGATGGGTAAAAGACATCGCCGAGGGAACAAAAGGGGGGATCACGGCCTTCGACTGGGCCGGGCTCATCCTCATTTCCTTTGTTCTTCCCGCGGTGATCTGCCCGCTGATCGCGATTCCCTGCCGACGCCTCGGCTGGATCAAGGACGGGGATCTGACTTTGGATTGACAAAAAAGGTGACAATGGGGACTGTCCCCATTGTCACCTTTTTCCTTTGACGAGTGGAAAAGCGCGGTTTGTTCCCGGAAGCGCGGCGGCATATACTTTAAAACAGATAAGGAGGGCACCTGCCGGCGCATTGCGGGCGGAATGCCGCAAAATCTTTTAAGAACAAGGAAGCGTCACTGGAACGGAGGATAGAAATATGATGAGGAAAGTCGGACTTGGCATCATCGGATGCGGAACCATCGCGGACGTCTATATGACGAATCTCACTCAGCATTTTGACCAGGTCGAAGTGCTTGCGGTTGCGGACCTCTTTGCGGAGAAGGCGAAAGCGGCTGCGGAGAAATTCGGAATCAGGAAGGCCTGCACTGTGGAAGAGCTGCTTCAGGACCCGGAGATCGAAATCGTTCTTGACCTGACCATTCCGGCAGCCCACTACAGCGTCAACAAACAGGTCCTTGAGGCCGGCAAGCATCTCTACTGCGAGAAGCCTCTCGCCCTGAAATACGCGGAGGCGGAGGAGCTCGTCCGGATTGCCCGCGAAAAGGATCTCATGTGCGTCAGCGCTCCGGACACTTTCCTCGGGGCCGGCATCCAGGAGAGCCGCGACGTCATCGACAGCGGAAGAATCGGCAGCCCCGTGGGCTTTACCGCCAATATGACCTGCGCCGGCCACGAGCTGTGGCATCCGAATCCCGGCTTCTATTATAAAAACGGCGGCGGTCCGATGTTCGATATGGGCCCCTACTATCTGACCGCGCTTATTTATCTGCTCGGCCCGATCCGCCGGATCTCCTGCTTCACCGCATCCGGGCGTCCCGTCCGCAATATCCTCGGAACGGAGACGGAGACGGAAGTTCCGACCACCTACACCGCCATCATGGAGTTTGTCTGCGGGGCCATCGGCACAATGACCATGAGCTTTGACCACTGGGACACCTCTCTTCCCTGCCTTGAGGTCTATGGGACGAAGGGAAGCGTGTACTGCCCGGATCCGGACAGCTTCAACGGCCCCGTCACCGTGTACGACGGGCAGAAGCTGAAAGGAATCGTGGACGCCGTCACAGCTCCGCACCCGGCAAAGATCATTGCCATGGTGACGAACCAGGGCAGCTGCAAGGAAGAGGCGAAGATGGAATTCGCTGAGAATCCGGAGCACAGAGCCAATATGCGCGGCCTCGGCGTGACCGATATGGCGGAGGCCCTCCTTGACGGCCGGAAGAGCCGCATGAGCGCGGAGATCTCCGTGCACGTCGTGGAGGCGCTGAACGCATTTGAGGAATCCGCAAGGACGGGAGAAGCTTATGTCATGAAATCCACCTGCGAGCGCACGGAGCCGATGGGCAAGGACTGGGCGCTGTGGGAAATCCGTTGACAGGGGAAACGAAAGGTCCTTTTTTCACATCGAGGGCGTCCCTTGCGGGGACAATATTGCTGGTGACTGCAAAAGAGGTCAGGAGAAGAGTATTCTCCTGATCTTTTTTCTTCTATCATGGTGTACACCGGTTACAGTCGTTAACGAAATGATCTGCCGCGCAGAAGCTTTCGTTTTCCCCCTATATGGAGAGAACCTCAGTCATTGCCTTTGGCAATGACCCGGGTTAACCGGTATAACGGATACCGGTAAAATTCAGACAACAGCATTTCCGGAGCAAAGAAGGTTGCATATGAGCGAAAAACTGACAGTCAGGCAGAGACAGATCCTCGGAATTCTGAATTCGCAGAAGGAGAGGATCAGCGGGAGAGAGATCGCCGAGTATCTGGGCGTCACGGACCGCACGATCCGCACGGACATCCAGGTGCTGACCGATTACCTGAAGCCTCTGAATGTTGAAATCGACGCGATCCGGGGAAAGGGCTATCTCCTGGTGAGCCATGACGCTGCCCTCATGCAGTCCCTGGTCTATCAGGAGAACACCATGCTGACGCCGGAGGACCGCATGCGGTCGATCACGATGATCCTTCTCGAATCCGCCGATCCGGTGCAGATCGACGACCTGGCCGAGGAGTGCTTCGTCAGCCGCTCCACCATCGAGCACGATCTCAAGGTCATAGCTTTTGAGTACGAGAGGGAGCAGCCCCACATCCGCCTGATCCGCCGCAAAAATACCGTGGAGATGGAGGCGGACGAGTGGAAGCGGCGCTACGTCATGAACCTTCTCTACGTCAACCGGTGGAACTTCAACTACGAGGCGGGCATCCTCATGGCTGACCTGCCTGTCGCGGGCGGGGAGATGACGGCGATCGAGGACGCTCTCTCCGCGGCCCAGAAGGACTGCGGCCTCTCTCTCACCGAGTATGACCATGTGAGCTTCCTCTTCTCCGTCGCCATTGCCCTTCGAAGAACCCGGATGGGCTTCTCCATTGATACCAGTACGGCGGGCGGGACGCAGAGGTCGGGGGAAGTTGTGGACCGGGTTCTTGCTGCGGTCACAGACGTCTCGGGGGAGACGCTCTCCGGGGCAGAGAGGAATGCGTTAAGTGACGAGCTGGCCAGGAGAGAGCAGTACAGCCCCGAGAAGAGTGAAGACGGACGGGAGCTGGACGGGGACAGCGTCTATGCGGAGATGATCGACGAAATTCTCGGGGAGACGGATGCGGAGCTGAACACTTCATTTTGCAAAAACAGGAAGTTAAAGAGCGAGCTCCTCTATATTCTTCTCACGCAGGCCAACAACCCCTACCACGCGGGTCTCCGCGACGAGTATGTGACCCGCAGGGTTCGCGCGGAATACCCCGATGCGGTGGAGATCGCCTGCCGCTTTGAGGAGGAGTGCCGGAGAGGCGGAAGGGAAACGCTTACGGAGAATTATCTCTTTGAGCTCGTCTCCTGCATCGCCGAGGCCATCGAGGAGGAGGCGGAGAGGAAGAGGGACGGCGGGATTCCGGTTACCATCATTTCCCATATGACGGTCGGCGCCACGAAAGTGCTGATGACCCAGATCCGGACTTTCTTCGGCTCGAGGGTGTCTCTCCTCGGACCGACCCCCGTCAACCAGGCGGCGAGGGGATATCTGCGCGGCTCCGACCTGGCGGTGACGACCACCAAGATGCGCCCGTATGACCGGAGCATGCCGTATCTCACCATTCCCAGGATGATGGATAAGAAGAATTTCGAGCGGATGAATTTCCTCATCAGCCTCGAGAACTACCGGAAGCTCTATCCGGGCGCGGGGCGGTGGATCACGGACCGCCTCTCCCGGTTTGAGGTGTTCACGCGGCCCTTAGTGAAGGGAAGGGGAGCGGCCCTTAAGATGATCTTAAAGGATGTCATGGAGAGGGGGCTTGCCCGGGAGGAATTCTGCGAGGCGGTCATGACGAGGGAGAAGCAGACCTCTACGGCTTTCCGGGAGGGATTTGCCGTTCCCCACGCGATGCGCTCTCATGCCATGGAGAGCGGCCTTGTCATGTGGAAGCTGGACAGCCCGGTGGACTGGGGAGGAATCACGGTGGAGATCATCTGCCTCCTCTTAATCGGAGAAGAGAACCTGGCTGAGGAGATGAGGATCTACAGCTGTATCGTCTATATGCTCCGAAGGCTGAAGTCGCAGAAAAAGCTGCAGGAGCTGACAGGCGGGGAGGAGCTGAGAGCTCTCTTAGAGACGACGGAGAAGCAGGGATGAGATGCGGCAATGGGGACTTATCCCCATTGCCATATTTCCTTTAAGGTGCGGAAAAGCGGAAATTGCAAGGGCCCTTAGCGGCGGATATACTTTTTTTAAAGAGGCTTATGATCTGTTTTTTCGCAGGCCGGAAAAACGGCTTTTGGGTGCAGCCGCATGCCGACGGCGGAACAGATTCAAAACGGATATAAGGAGGTCAGATATGCGTTACGCATTCAGCTTAGAGGTCGTGGATCTGGACAATCAGGCTCCTAACCGGAACCGGCGCGAGAGCAGGTATTTTTGGGATGAAATGAATCATCTCGTATCTGCGGGCGGCTTTCACCGCGTCGAGGTGCCCTACGAGCCGAAGTGGGACTTCGGCGGAAGATCCGGCATCCCTCGCTCGATGCGCTCCGTCACCACGAAGTTTGGGACCGTCGCAAATTATATGGCGTATCTCAAGGATAACGGGATTGAGGCCATCGACTGCGTTCATCTCAACCCTTCCCTTTTCTGCATGGGAGGTATGCCGATGTTCTTCGGGGCAGCGGGGCACTACGGGGAGGAGGCGATTGCCTTTGCAAAGGAA
The DNA here is from genome assembly GCA_902803245.1 of uncultured Lachnospiraceae bacterium. Taxonomy (GTDB): domain Bacteria; phylum Bacillota; class Clostridia; order Lachnospirales; family Lachnospiraceae; genus Chordicoccus. Next base: position 5,542 of record CADCPJ010000117.1, read on the forward strand.
GCCGGATGCAAGGTGGTGACCCTGTCCGTGACGCCGCCGTATTCGAAAGTGCAGGGCATACTCGGAGACGCAGATGAGAAAGGCTTCCTTGAGGGCGTGAAGGAGCTGGTCAATAAGCTCGCCGCGGAAGCAAAGAAAGCGGGCGTGACCCTCTGCCTCAAGAATGAATTCTGGGGGCTTCTCCGTGGTGAAAAGATCACGGAGTTCCTCGGCAGAGTGGACGGCGATGTGAAGCTGGACGCGGACACGGCCAATCTTCAGATTGCCGGGGCGGATGTGAAGGACGTAATCCGGGCGAACAGGGACCGCATCGGGGTGGTTCATTTTACGGATACGAACTTTGCGGACAATGACGAGACCTGGAAGAGCGCTCTTCCGGAGTTTCCGGCGAACCGCGCTACCCGGGTGTTTACGGATCTCGGGATGGGCTGCGTCGATTTCCCGGCGATCCTCTCCTTGCTGAAGGAGATCGGATACGACGGCCCGGTTGTCTTAAACCCCAGAAATTCCACGGATATCTGCCGGTCGATCTTAAGAGCGGGATATTTTGCGGATACTGTAGTCAAAGAATAAATGACAGTGGGAATCAGCCCCTGTTCTGTCACCTCTTATAAGGAGAATCCTATCATGGCGAATCATATCAAGCTGTCTCATATGAGTCACTGGAAGACCATTCCCTATAAACAGATCGACAATTTCCGGGATTACTATTACGAGGACAAGTCGAACAGCTGCTACTATGAGGACTGGGACCGGATCTTAAGATATCACAAGGCCACCGGCTACGACGGCATCGAGCTGGCTCCCTGGGATCTCCCGGAGATCCTCGGCCTCTTTAAGACCCCGGCGGAATATACCGCTTTCGCAGCGGACCACGGCATCGAAGTGAGCGGCATGTTCCATGGCTGCGACGACTCCCACATCGCGGAAAAGCACGGCGAAGTGGTCGCCGCCGGCAGGTCCGCGGTGGACACGCTGAAGGCTTTCGGCGGCAGGCACTTAAATACCTGCCCCGGAAACAATTACTACGGAAACGGGCCTCTTGATGCCGAGGGACTTAAGAATATCGCCTCCTGCCTCAACGAGATCGGCGAGTATGCGGAAGGAAACGGCATCAAGCTCGGCATCCACAACGAGTTCTTCTGCGTCACCAACAAGGAGAACCACAGACAGCTCATCGAGCTCACGGATCCGAGATGCGTCCATTACTGTCTGGACACGGCCCAGGTCGTCCTCATGGGCGACGACGTGATCGATTTCTACGAGACCTACAAGGACCGGATCTGCACGTTCCACTGGAAGGACACGGCGGACCTGGGCGTGGCGGACGAGATCCGCTACGCGAAGGACGTGGAGATCTGTGACGACGGACACCGCTGGTTCTGGGAGCCGGGTGAGGGGTGCCTTCCTATGGTCGAGCTGTGGAAGCGCGTCGCGGCCCACGGCTTTAAGGGATGGGTCACCGTCGAGGACGACGGGGCGCCGGATTATCTCGCGGCGATGGCGCTGTCCTCCTACTACATGAAGCAGGTGCTGGGAAAAATTTATTGGTAAAGCATCAGAGGCTGCGCGTTTGGCTCCAAACATTTCACCTAAGACAAGGGACATCTGCTTAAAGATATCCCTTGTCATTTTAAATGGATATCTTTTTGAGAATCTTTTCCGAATGTATTAGGAAATTGAAAGTTTGATAGGGGAAATGAGGAAATTGTATCATAAGATCAGTGAAAGGGATGAAGCACCCGGGTATTTCAAAAAGCTTCGGTGCAAAGCCCAAACGATTATCAGGAATAACCTTAAGAAGGGAGACAGATGAGATGAAAGCAGTAGCAAGCTACGGGATCGTCAACGCGGACACCAGCGGGCCCGGCGCATTCCTTCGGGCCGCAAAGTGGTACTGGGATGAGCTGACCGATATGTTCGCCGCGGCGGGATTTACGTCCGTGATGATCCCCATGGTTCCGAATACGGAAAATGTTTCGAGAAACGGAGCTCCGATCTGCACGGCTTCCGTAAAGACGCGCTTCGGTTCCCCGGCAGGGTATCTCAGGTACCTGAATGAGAAGGGGATTGAATCAGTGGAGGCCATCGGAATCTCCGCCCAGAGCATGTACAACTCGCTCTTTGAGACCGGTCTCCCCATAGAGAGGTTTTTCGACGGATTCTATGACTACGCGATGGATGCGGCAGAAGCTCTCGCCGAGCTGAAAGGAAGCACGCTTCTTGCTTCCCCGACACCCGGAATCGGTTTTCTCATGGAGCAGTTCCGGGGCGATGAGGCGAAGATCGAGGATTTCCGCAAATCTTCCGCGGAGTGCATGAACCGCATCGGCGAGGCGGTGAGGGGCCTTGGCGTGAACCTCTCTATCCGGAATGAATACTGGACGCTGATGAGAGGCGCCCTGATCGAAGAATACATGAAGCTTCTTGACCCCGAAAAGGTCTCCTTTGCTCCGGATCCCGCGCATCTCTTCATAGCCGGCGCGGATTATATGGACATCATAAGGAAATACGCGGGACAGGCGAAGACCGTGTGCTTCACCGACACGAAGTTCCGCGATGAGCAGGAAGCCTATCGGACCATCTCCCCGGAGTTCCCGCAGGACGGCGCGGCCCAGAGGGTATACTGGGATCTCGGCTTCGGCGACATGGACTTTGACGGAATCTACGCCGCATTAAAAGAGAGCGGATTTGACGGGCCGGTGCTCCTTGACTCCAGGTACTCTCTCGACATCCCGAAGGGAATCCTCCGGATGAGGACTTTCTGGAACCGCCTCGAAAAGAATTACGCAGGGAAGGAGATCTAAGTGATGGAAATGAGGAATATCAATTACACTTATATGACGAATCTCTGGGGCGTAATCAACTACAAGAAGATCAACAGCTTTGACGAGTGGTATATGGGCGACTTCGGAAATGCCTACTACTACCAGGACTGGGACAAGATCCTCCGCTACTTTGCCGGCGCCGGTTTCAAGGGCATCGAGATCATGGTCTTCTCCGTCCCCAGCATCCGGAACGCCTTCGGCTCCATGAAGAACTTTAAGGATTTCGCCAAAGAGCGCGGCATCGAGCGGATCACGGGCATGTTCTCGCATCACGTCGGATCTCAGGACAAGAGAAACCACGA
>CADCPJ010000118.1 GCA_902803245.1 uncultured Lachnospiraceae bacterium
CGCCCACAATGAGGGACGCAAAGCGTCCCGAATGCCGGGGGTGCTGAATAGTTACAATAATATAAAGACGTAAAAGACCAGTGTGATTTCAGAAAAAGATGCATATCACCGCGAAAACGGCACAATCTGAAGCGCACTGGTCATTTTGTATAATGACTCCCGCCGATTTATGCAGTGGGATCTGTCGAAAATGGAAAAAGGAGGAACAGCATATGGTTCACGGAAGATCAGGAGCCTTGCAAAGGAGAGTGGCCATCATCGGGATCGGCGCGACTCCGTTCTGCAACATCGATTTGGATCCGGAGATGAAGGGACTGACCGAGGGAGAATTCTTCGGGGCAGCCGCTCTTGCGGCGATGGAAGACGCCGGCCTCGAGCCGAGAGACATCGAGTTCTTCTATCACTGCTCCGCCAATCCCAAGTTCTTCAACAACGCCGCCACTCCCAACATGCAGGTGGCGGAGTGGTTCGGGATGAGGGGCAAGGGCTCCATCCATCATTCCGAAGCCTGCTGCAGCGGCTACATCGGCCTTCAGGAAGCGGTCATGGACGTGGCCAGCGGCATGCACGACATCGTGCTGAGCGGGGCCGTGGAGATGGCGAACGGAATCCCGGTCCCGGGCAAGCCGGCCCACATAAGAAAGCCGATCTCGCTCGACGACATGATGCCGGACCTGGAAGCCATCATGGACCGCGCTTATACGCGCGCCTTAGGAGGCGGGCACATCGGCCAGGATGACTGGATCGATCTCTACAGGACGACTTACGGCCTGACCGACGAGCAGATTGACGATACCCTCAACGCGATGGCCTATCACGGAAGGCGCGCTGCCGCGCTGCATCCTCTGGCCATGAACAGAAAGCCCTTCGAGGAAGAGGCGAAGGAAGCGGGATATGACGATGTCATGGAATATCTGAAGTCCCCCTACAACCCGAAGACGACCCAGTATCTCCGCGTGACCGGAAATGCTCCCCAGGCCGACGGAGCGGCAGTCTGCATCGTGTGCCCCGCGGAGATGGCCCGCCGCTTCAGCAAAAAGCCGATCGAGGTTCTCGGATTCGGATCCTCCTGCCTGGAGCTGCTCCGTCCCCACAATGAGATGGAGATCACGAAAGAAGCGGGGAGACAGGCCTATGAGGCGACCGGGCTTACGCCAAAGGACATCGACCTCCTCTTCGTCAACGACTTCGTGCTTCCCTCCCAGCTCTGCGCGGCAGAGGAGCTCGGCTATCTCCCTAGAGGAGAGGGCTGGAAATGGATGCTGGAAGGCCGCTGCGCCTATGACGGAGACCGCCCCATCAACCCGCACGGCGGGCGCACGTCCTACGGGCACGCATTCGGCTGCTCCGGCATGGCGGACGTGTGCGAGGCAGTCGTCCAGCTTCGCGGCGAGGCCGGAGAGAGACAGGTGAGGAACCATCCGAAGACTGCCATGCTGAGGGGCTTTGGCGGCGGACAGAACTGCAGCATCCCGATCCTTCGGGTCATGGAGTAAGGAGGGCGCGAAGATGAAGATAGAGAGGATTGTTTCCAAATTCTATGAAGGCCTCAGCGAACACAAGATCTACGCCAGAAAGTGCAAGGAGTGCGGGGCGATCGAATTCCCTCCCCGCTACGCATGCAATACCTGCGGATACCACGAGACCGAGTGGGTGGAACTGAGCGGCAGGGGGAAGCTCCTCACGATGCTGGCCCCGGCGACGCTGAATTCCGATCCCTGGAATGCCAAGATCGGGCCGTACTGCTACGGGCTTGTGGAGCTCGAAGAGGGCGTCCGCTACAACACGACCATCTTCGGTGTGACCAAGAAGAAGGCAAAGACGCTGAGGAATCAGCTGCCGCTTCCGATTCATGCCATTTTTGCGGAGAGGGACGGATATACGACGCTCTTCTTTGAGGTGGACGACGAAGTGCTGAACTGATTGCACAGGCCGGTCAGATGTCCCATAGCTGTTGTAAAAAATTCACAGATGCCTTATAATAAATGACAATAATCATCAGCACAATTTATAATAAAAGGAGGATTTTCAAAATGGCAAGACCGGTAACTATCGTATCGAATCAGTGGGCAGACCTTGACCTCGACACAATGTGCAAAACTGCGAAGGAGATGGGCTACGACGGTATTGAAATCGCGTGCCAGAGCGGACATTTCGACGTGAAGAAGGCTGCGACGGATCCCGGGTACGTGAAGGAGTTCAAGGCGACATTTGAGAAGTACGGCCTCTCCTGCTATGCGGCTTCCGCCCACGTCATCGGCCAGTGCGTCGGCGACTACAACGATCCGCGCCTCAACAACTTCGCTCCCGCCGAGCTGGCGGACAAGCCGGACGAGATCCGCGCATGGGCGATCGAGACCATGAAGCTTGTGCCGGTTGCCTGCAAAAACGCCGGCATCGGCATCGTGACCGGCTTCGTCGGGTCCCCGATCTGGAAGTATGTCTACAGCTTCCCGCAGACGACGGAGGAGATGATCAACAAGGGATTCCAGGAGATCTATGACCTGTGGTGCCCCATCCTCGACGTCTTTAAGGAGAACGGCATCAAGTTCGCGCTGGAAGTCCATCCCGGCGAGATCGCATTTGACTACTGGTCTGCAAAGAGGCTCCTCGATATGTTTAAGGACCGCCCGGAATTCGGACTCAACTTCGATCCGAGCCACCTGATCTGGCAGGGCATCACGCCTCACCTCTTCTTAAATGACTTCATCGACCGCGTCTACCACGTC
>CADCPJ010000119.1 GCA_902803245.1 uncultured Lachnospiraceae bacterium
AGGGAGCTCGTAAAGGGCGGCAGGCTGGACAAGGCGGAAATGAACCGGCAGGCGATAGAGCAGCTGGCGAAGCTGGGCATACACGACCTGGATCCGGACACCCTTGTCGGGGACCTTCCCGTCGGCCGGCAGCAGATGGTGGAAATTGCGAAGGCCCTCCTCATAAAGGCCAAGGTCCTGGTCATGGACGAGCCGTCGTCTTCCCTGACCAACGCGGAGATCACGGAGATGTTCCGGATCGTGCACGAGCTGAAAGCGATGGGCACGGCAATCGTCTATATCAGCCACCGCCTGCAGGAGCTGCATCACATCGTGGATTCCGTGACCATCATGCGCGACGGCAAGTACATCACGGAAGGAAAGTTCACCGATTTCACGATGGAGCAGATCATCGCGAACATGGTCGGCCGCGAGATCACCAACCAGTTCCCGAGAGAGACCGTCCCGAGGGGCAAAAAGATCCTCGAGGTGAAGAACTTAAAGGCCGGTAAGCTGGTCCGCGATGTGAGCTTTGACGTCTACGAGGGTGAGGTGCTCGGCTTCTCAGGCCTTGTCGGCGCCGGGCGGACGGAGACCATGCGGGCAATCTTCGGGGCGGATGCGCTCGAGTCCGGCACTGTTATTCTTGACGGCAAGACGATCACGATCAAAAATCCCGAGGACGCGATCCGGCAGGGCATCGTGCTCGCCCCCGAGGACCGGAAGAAGGAAGGACTGTGCACAAAGCTCTCCATCCGGGACAATATCGCCCTCCCGAACCTTGACATCATATGCGGAAAGAACTTCCTCGGGACGATCAACAAGAGAATTGAAAATGAAATGATCGACAAGGGGAAGAGTGCCCTGACAATCAAGATGCCGAACGCGGAGATACAGGCGGGGAGCCTGTCCGGCGGCAATCAGCAGAAAGTCGTTGTGGCGAAATGGCTGGCGAGGCAGTCGAGGGTCATCATCTTCGACGAACCGACGCGAGGCATCGACGTTGCGGCCAAGGTTGAAATCTATGAGATCATAAACGATCTGAAAAAGCAGGGAGTCGGCGTGATCGTGGTCTCCTCCGAGATGCCCGAAGTGATGGGAATCTCGGACCGCATTATCGTGATGTGCAACGGCCGTATCACCGGAGAAGTGGATCCCCGTGATACGACGGAAGAAGCGATCATGACCTATGCCACACAGTTTGGCGACAATGCTGAATAACGGAAAGGAAAGGGTATACTACGATGAAAAATAAAAAGAGCTTTCTCTCAGCCCCTGGTATGGCTTCTGTACTTACAGCGTATGCCGGTGTGGTGATTCTTCTCGTCATCTTTGCAATCATGAACCCGAACTTCATTAAGGGCACAAACCTGATGCCGCTCTCGAGATCGATCTGCCCCTACCTTCTCGTAGGTATCGGACAGGGCATCGTGTGTATCACCGGCAACATCGACCTGTCCATCGGATCCGTTATCGGCATGTCCACGATGATCTCTGCGACGCTCATCTGCAACGGCGTGAACCCGATTGTTGCGATCCTCATTGACCTCGCCGCATGCATGGCCGTCGGCTGCATCAACGGCGTCCTGGTCGGAAAATTCAAGCTGCCGCCGTTCATCGGAACGCTCGGCACGATGACCATCGGCCGCGGCATAGCCCAGCTTGCAAACAACAACTACAACACCGGCGACATCGGAACGGACCCGATCGTCACGACATTCAGGAACATTTTCTACTACCAGAGAGTCGGATTTTTGTACATCAGCGTCATCATCACTCTGGTCATCTGGTTCATCTTCAACTACGTCATGAACTACACGAAGACCGGCCGCCACATCTATTCCATCGGATCCAACGTGGATGCGGCGAGACTGTCCGGCGTCAACGTGTTCAAGACGACATCGACGGCATACCTGATCTCCGCTTTCTGCTCCTTCACCGCCGGCCTCATCATGACGGCGCAGGCAGGAATGGGCAATATGCAGGCGGGCCTGTCCTATGAGATGTACGGTGTCGCTGCAGCCGTTATCGGCGGCATCTCAACCCTCGGCGGAAGCGGTCTCCTCGTCGGAACCATCGCGGGCGCCTCTGTGTGGGCGATCCTCCAGAACGGTCTGACGATGGCCAACGTTCCGGCAGCCTTAAGAAACATCATCATCGGCATCATCGTCGTCGTCTGCGTTCTCATCGATATCGCCAGACGCAACGGAATTCTCGGAAAGAAGAAGTGATTTTCAGATTTGCTGATTTACTCACGTTAATTCACGGGACTTAAAAGCTGTTCCCGGGATTATATAACCAGTCAGGCTATGAAAAGGTGCCTGATACACATCATTTATCTTAAGGAGGATAAAAAAATGATGAAGAAACTCGCAGCAGTAGCACTCGCAGGTCTTATGGTCACAGGTATGGCGGTAGCTGCTTACGCAGATGATCCGGTGGAGACCAAAGTCGGCCTCATCACGATGGACCAGATGGATGTTCACTGGGTACGTCTTCATGACGCTGCCGAGGCAAAGGTGAATGAGCTGAACGAAGCCGGCAACAAGATCGAGCTCGAGTGGCTTGCTCCTGAGACAAAGGACAACGCACAGCAGATCGAGAAGCTGAACGCAGCGATCTCCGACGGCTGCAACTACATCATCATCGCCTGCAACGATGCGACATCCGCCAACATGACGCTTCAGGAAGCAATGGACCAGGGCATCAAGATCATCTATGTTGACGCTCCGGCTTCCCTGGAAGCTTCCGCAACATTCGCTACAGACAACTTCGCAGGCGGCAAGCAGGCCGGTGAATATCTGCTCGACGTCCTGACAAAGGAAGGCGTCACAGAAGGCACAATCGGTATCGTCGATGCCCAGGCCGGCGTTGATTCCTGCCAGAACCGCTATGACGGCTTCGCTTCCGTATTCGAAGGCACAAACTTCGAGCTCGGTGAGAGACAGTACTCCGACGGCGACAACTCCAAGGCTCAGGAGCTTGCCAACACTCTGATCGCCAACGGCGTGGTTGCGATCTACGGCACAAACGACGGCGCTACCAACGGCGCTGCTGCAGCTGTCGCTGATGCTGCAAACAACGGCCAGACCATCTACTGCGTCGGCTGGGACAAGTCCGACTCCAACATCGCTCACGTTGAAGGCGGCGAGCTGCTTGCATTCATGGCTCAGAACCCCGACGTCATGGGCGAGAAGGCCATCGAAGCTGTCGTTGCCATGGAAGGCGGCGAGGACCTCGGCGGCGAAGTCGTTGACACAGGCGTCTCCACAGTGGATGCTTCCAACGTCGCTGATTTCAAGTAATCTCAATCATAATGAGTCCGGCTCTGCCGGATGAGAAGGATCCCGCAGCCCGCATAAGGACTGCGGGATACCTTTGAGGAGAAAATGAACCGCTCTGTGCGGACAAAGGGACAGAACTTAAGACAAAATGATTTGTCCGGACAGAGAGGTTTATTTTCATCGATGAGGGGCGAGAGATGAAAAAGCTCGGAAGAAACAAGGACGATCAGAAAAGATCAAACTGGGGGCTGGTGCTGATGCTCCTTGCCACCGGAAGGTGCAGCTCGAGGATCGATCTCTCAAAAGCCACGGGGCTCACAAAGCCCACCATTTCCCAGATTGTCGGGGAGATGATCAACCAGAACCTGATGGAGGAGTCGGACGAGGAGATCCTGTCGGAGGTCGGGCGTCGCCCGACGAAGATCGTCATTTCCCCAAAGGCTCCGAAAGTGATCGGCGTCCTCATCGACCGCAGCTCCTGCGCGGCAGTGCTGTGCGACCTGAATCTCCGCGTGCTGAAAAGGGAAGAAGTGAGAAAAGAGTGGTGCACGGAAGAGGAGCTGATGGAGAGCGTCTATCACCTGGTGGACCGGATGCTCGAAGTAAGGGAGAAGGTCGCGGCCATAGGCATCGCGTCCGTCGGGCCCGTCAACGTCAGTGAAGGCATCATCGTGAACCCGTTCTATTTTCACGGCATCCACGACGTGAAGGTCAGGAAGCTGATCGAGGAGAGGTACGGCTATCCCGTCTTCTTCGACCACGACAACCAGTGCGCGGTTCTCGCCGAATCGCTCTACGGAAACGGAAGAAACTACCAGGACATGCTCCTCGTCAGCATCTCGAGGGGTGTGGGCTGCGGCATCATCGTGCAGGGGCACCGCATTCACAGCTCCTACGGCTATGCGCCCGAGATCGGGCATGTCTCAATCGACCACAACGGAGAGATCTGTGCCTGCGGAAACCGCGGATGCCTGGAGATCTATGTGAACTCCCTGCGCATAGAAGAGAAGCTGCGGGAAGCTACGGGAAAGAACCTGACCTATGCGGAATTCATGGAGATCACGGAGGAGGCCGAGGTCGACCGCGTCATGCTGGAGTGCGTGGACAACCTCACATCCGCACTCCTTAGCGTCATCAATATCTTAAATACCCAGCTCATCCTCCTCGGGCTGGACTGCTGCTCGTGGCCGGACCGCTACATCAGCCGGGTAGAGCAGGAAGTCAACCGCCTCAAATTCGGCAACAAAAACATCCGCATCCCCGTAAAGAAGACCTTTTTCATGCGGGACTCCCAGCTTTTAGGAGCTGCCTGCCACGGCCTCAACGCCATGTTTAACGGCGACCTGCCGGAAATCTTTTCGTAAGAGGAGAGCGTATCTTTCGCGCTCCGGATAAAAGGAGATGCCAGTATGAGGATTGCCGTCATCACAGGGGCCTCCAGCGGGCTCGGGAGAGAATACGTCCGTGAGATCAATGAGCGGGAAGCGGACTATGAGGAGATCTGGGCGATTGCGAGAAGGGCGTCCCAACTTGAGGAGCTGCGGCATTCGTCGAGGATTCCCGTAAGGATCTTTGCCCTCGACCTGACGGAGGAGGAGAGCATCCGGGAGATCGAGAGGGCTCTTCTTGAGGAAAAGCCCGAAGTGGGGCTCTTGATTAACGCCGCCGGCTTCGGGAAGATCGGGAATTACGGGGAGATCTCCCGCATGGAGACCGACCGCATGATCGATCTCAACTGCAGGGCGGCGGTGGATATGACTTATGTCTGCCTCCCCCATATGGTCCGGGGCTCCAGAATTATGGAGATCTGTTCCACGGCAGCCTTCCAGCCCTTTCAGCACCTGAGTGTCTATGCGGCGACAAAGGCCTTTCTGTACCGCTTCTCAAGGGCTCTCCGCGTGGAGCTCTTTCCGAGGGGAATCAAAGTGACGGCGGTCTGCCCGTACTGGATCCGGGACACGGAGTTCATCCCGGTGGCATCTGGAAGCGGCGGGAGCTCCCGGATCCGCCATTTCCCTCTCTCCCACACTGTCCGCTCCGTCGCCTTCCACTCCCTTCTCGACTCGAGGCTCGGGTTTGCCGTCTCAACTCCGGGCATCGTGTGTACCCTGCACAGGATCGCGGCAAAGTTCATCCCCTCCGAGCTCATGATGGGAATCTGGGCCCTCATCCGAAGGCTGTGATGAGGCGATTTTTGACCCGGCCGGGATGGCCTTTTCCTCCTCCGGGAGGGCGAGGTGAAAAATGGACTAGAAAAGCAGTCCGATTATCGTTATCCTGCCTGCCGGAAACACTGATACAATAAAAGAAGTATGCCGGCAGCTGTGCCGGCGAATCAAAGACGAGCGCATATCACGAACAGAAGGAGGAATCTGATATGAAAGTACTCGGCATATCCATGGGGCGCAAAAACGAGCGCAGCGATATCTACTGCAAGCAGGCACTGATGGGTGTGGAAGCAGCTGCGAAGGCGGCGGGAAAGGACGTTGAGGTTGAGTTTTTGAACACGGTCACTCTCGATATCGAGCAGTGCCGCGGCTGCGGGGCGTGCAGCAAGGCTCCGGACGGAAAGATCAAGTGCATCCTGAAGGACGACTATCTCCTTGTGGAGGAGAAGATCCTTGACGCGGACGGAATCATTATCGTCGCTCCGGTCTACTCCGTGGGTATTGTCGGACAGCTGAAGAACATCACGGACCGCTTCGGCGCCGCGCACGACAGGGCCTCCATGATCGACGAGCAGGAGAAGCGCAAAGCCGACGGGCGCCCGCTTCTCGACGAGAGATACTTTAAGGACCGCTGGGTCAGCTATATCGCAGTCGGCGGTGCATGGACTCCGGACTGGACCGGCATGGGCCTCCCGATGATGCATCTCTTCAGCTGCTCACAGGCCATGAAGGTGGTCGGCCAGATCAACGCCAACGACCAGGGAAGAAAGACCAGCCCGTTCCTTGATCCGCCGATGATGGAGGATGTCTTCCGCCTGGGCGAGAATCTGGCGAACAACCTGGGCGTCCCCTACGATGAGACCACCTGGTTCGGCGAGGAGGGCACCTGCCCGACATGCCACCTGAACCTGATGACCGTCGACGGGACGGATACCGTCACCTGCGCAGTGTGCGGAAGCCACGGCAAGATCACGGTGGCGGACGGCAAGATGAAGATCGTCTTCCCGCCGGAAGAGGTGAAGCGCGCGAGAAATACCCTCACCGGCCTTAGAGAGCATCACGCTGAGATCGGCGAGATGATGCGCATCTGCATTCCGATCCTCACGGAGAAGAAGGAATTCCTCGCCGAGAAGAAGAAGGAGTATATGGCTTACAAGCCCGTATGGAAGGCTTGATCGATTGATCGCAAAAAAGGTGACATTGGGGACTGTCCCCATTGTCACCTTTTATAGTGCTCGAGGAAACTGTGGCGCTCCCCTTTGAAGGTGTAGGAGAGGACGCAGTTGAGGGCGACGTTCTGCATGGACTTGAAGAGGTTGCTCTCGATGAAG
>CADCPJ010000120.1 GCA_902803245.1 uncultured Lachnospiraceae bacterium
CCGGCCACCGCCGATGCCACCGCATCCCTCACGCGGGGATCAAAAGCCTTCGGCAGGATGTAATCGGCGCACAGCTCCTCATCGCTCACCAGCGAGGCGAGAGCCTTAGCGGCAGCGATCTTCATGGCATCATTGATGTCCGAGGCGCGGGCGTCCAGAGCCCCGCGGAAAATGCCGGGAAAGGCCAGAACATTGTTGACCTGGTTCGGATAGTCGCTGCGCCCGGTGGACACGACTGCCGCGCCCGCCGCCTTCGCCTCGTCCGGGAAGATCTCCGGCGTGGGATTGGCGCACGCGAAGATAATGGGATCCTTCGCCATGGTCTGCACCATTTCCTTCGTCAGCGTGCCGGGAGCGGACACGCCGATAAAGACGTCGGCGCCGCGGATCACTTCTCCGAGCGTCCCGGAGATCTTCTCATGGTTGGTGATGGCCGCCATTTCCTTCTTGATCGGGTTGAGATTCTCTCTGCCCTCATAGATGGCGCCGATCCGGTCCGTCATGATCACGTTCTTTAAGCCGCTGGCCAGAAGCAGGCGGATAATCGCGATGCCGGCCGCGCCCGCGCCGCTGGTCACGATCCGCACATCCTCCAGCTTCTTGCCCACGACCTTCAGGGCGTTCATGAGACCCGCGAGGGTGATCACCGCGGTGCCGTGCTGATCGTCATGGAAAATGGGAATATCCGTGCACTCCTTCAGCCGCTTCTCGATCTCAAAGCAGCGGGGAGCGGAGATGTCCTCCAGATTGATTCCTCCAAATGAGCCCGCTATCAGTGACACCGTCTTCACGATCTCATCCACGTCCTTGCTGCGGATGCAGATCGGGAAGGCGTCCACTCCTCCGAAGCTCTTGAAGAGGGCGCATTTTCCTTCCATCACGGGCATGCCGGCCTCCGGGCCGATATCACCGAGTCCGAGAACGGCCGTGCCGTCCGTCACCACGGCAACCGTGTTCCATCTCCTCGTGAGCTCGTAGGAGAGAGAGACGTCCTTCTGAATCTCAAGGCAGGGCTCAGCAACTCCGGGCGTGTAGGCGAGGCTCAGTGCCTCATCGCTGTCCACCGCCGCACGGACGCCGATCTCAATCTTGCCCTTCCACTCTCTGTGCTTCTTCAGTGATTCTTTCGCGTAGTCCATGATAATCTCCATTCCGTCTGTCAGAGGATATTTCAGCCTGCAGCATCTGTTGTATCATCTTTATGGGATCATTTTTATTGAAAATGGTCGTAACCGTCCAGCCTCCCGGCATTGAATCGCTGCAAATGGTTCCCATCCTGCCGCACACGGCGGTATTCTACCAGATATCCCGCCGGGAAGCAACGTGTCCGGCAATCCGCCATTTCTATAAGCCATCCCGCCGGCGCATCCCCTCTTTAACCCTGTCCGACAAACCGTCCCTTTTTAACCACAGCCTTCAGCGTCAGATCCGGCCTCCAAAGGACAAGATCCGCCTGGCAGCCGGGGGCAATCTTCCCGATTCTGTCTTCCATATGCAGGGCTCTGGCAGGGTTCGCCGTCGCCGCCGCAACCGCATCCTCAAGAGGAATTCCTAAGGAGACCGCATACCGCACGCAGTCCGGGAGGTTGGTCACGGATCCCGCGATGGCCCCGTCCGAGGTGAGTCTCGCAGTCTTCCCCTGCACCTCCACTTCAAGCCCTCCGAGCGTGTATCTCCCGTCCGTAAGGCCGGTCGCGCGCATGCTGTCGCTGATGAGGATGATCCGCTCTGCGCCAAACATGCGGAACGTGGTGCGGATCACGGCCGGATGAACGTGCACCCCGTCCGAAATAAGTTCCGAGAGCACGTGCGGGGAATCCGCCGCAGCCCCGACGCACCCCGGCTCCCTGTGGCTCATGCCGGTCATCGCGTTGTACAGGTGGACTGCGTGATTCGCCCCCGACGAAAAGGCTTCCATAGCACAGTCATATCCGGCATTCGTGTGGGCGAGCGAGACATCGGCGAGCGGACTAACTTTCCTTATAAAATCGGCGACGGATTCCTCCGAGGGCTCCTCAGGAGCAATCCCGATGAACCGGACGAGGCCTCCCGACGCCGAATAAAGCTCCCTGAAAATGGAGCTGCTCCGTGGAATGATATATCTCGCGTCCTGTGCGCCTTTTTTTGCCGGACTGATGAACGGCGCCTCCATGTTGATGCCGACGAGCTCCGCCTCACCCGGCAGCTGCCTGGCCGGAAATTCGGACAGGCAGTTGAGAACCCGTTTCAGCTCGTCGAGGGGAAGGGCCATGGTCGCCGGGCAGATCGAAGTCACTCCGACGCTGAGCTCGTAGGCAGCGATCCGGTGCAGGGCCTCTTCGCTCCCGTCACAGACGTCGTCTCCGACAGCCCCGTGAAAATGAAGGTCGATGAAGCCGGGGAGGAGATACGCCCCCTGCGCGTCATAGACTTGTTCAGACGGCCTGGCGGAACCGTTTTCAGCGTCCGGCGCACAATTGCTGATCTGTTTCACTGCACCCGCGGAACCATATGCCGCGTCCGGCGCGCAATTGCTGATCTGTTTCATTGCGCCCGCGGGGCCATTTGCCCGTCCGGACTCCTTCACCTCCAGGATCACTCCGTCTCTGACCGACACGGCACCGACGCAGAAGTGACCGTCCTCCATAAAGATCTTTGCATTTTCAATTCTCATCTTAACTACTCCCGAAACCACCGCAAAGCAGAAAGGCAGCATCCGCGCCGGAAGCTGCCTGCATGAACATTTCAATCAATCTTCCTGTGAAAAATAAACATCACATGCTTGGCGAGAATTCCCATCAGAACCCCCGTAACAACGCCGGAGACCATGAGCGCGGGAAGATAGTAAAAGACAGCCGGGCTCTCAAGGACGGCGGCCGCCACAAGGAGCTGTCCGACATTGTGCGTCACGCCGCCGCACGCGCTCACTCCAATGGGTGAAAACCGGTCTGTCTTCACAAGGAACAGCATCACAAAAAAGCTGAGAATCCCCCCGGCGAGGGAATAGATGATCGACATCCCGCTGCCAAAGAGAAAGCCCGTAAGGAGGATGCGGCAGATCGACACGGCGAAGACCTCACCCGGCCTCAAGTAGTAGAGCCCGGTGAGCACCACGAGATTGGCCAGCCCGAGCTTGATTCCCGGCACGCCAAAGTTAAGCGGAATCAGCGACTCCACGTAGCTAAAGATCATGGCAAGCGCAATCAGCATGCCGCAGTATGCAGCTTTTCGTGCCGGGGTATCCATCATACCAGTTCTCAGATCCACTCGATCTCATAATCCGACGTCAGCCTGTCCTTCAGGCCGCCGGTCGCGAGAAGTCTCCCGTCCTCCGTATAGAGGATCATCTCAAAGCTGTCGCTGTGACCCTTCCAGAAGGAAACGGCGTCCTCCTCACCCATCACAAAGAGAGCGGTGGAGAGCCCGTCCGCAAGCAAGCCGTCCGGGCTCACGATCGAGACCGACAGGAGACCGCTCCTTGCGGGGCACCCGGTCTTCGGGTCAAGGATGTGATGATACTTGACTCCGTCCTCCTCAAAATACCTCTCATATCCGCCGGAGGTGATCACGGCCTCGTCCGCAGCTTCAATCACAGCGAGAAAACTGCTGTCTTTGTCCGGATTCTGAATCCCTATCTTAAAGTTTCTGCCGTCCGGCTTCCTCCCGAGGGTCTGGACATTTCCGCCGAGGCTCACGAGGCCGCTTTCCACACCATTTTCCTTAAAGATCTCCATGATGCGACCGGAAGTATATCCCTTCGCGATGCCTCCGAAATCGATCTCCATCCCCTCTTTTCCGAAGGCCGCCTTTCCTGTGCCCTCATCATAGGAAATGTCGTCCGCCCCCACAACCTGCATGGTCTCCGCCAGCTCCTCTTCAGTCGGGACGCGGTAGTTCCCGTCCGTAAATCCCCAGAGCTGCATGAGGGGATAGACCGTAATGTCAAATGCCCCGTCCGTCTCCCCGTAGAGATACAGGGATTCCGCAAGGAGCTTAGCGGTGTCACGGGAGAGGCTCTCGTCCCCGATCACCCCTTCGTTGATCCTCGCCACTTCGCTGTCTTTCTTTTCTGTGGAAAGGAGCGCGTCGAGGCGCGTAATCTCATCGACCGCAGCGTCGATGCCCTCCCCGGCGTGCTCTCCGTATGCGGTCAGAGTCATGACCGTGTCCATAGCAAAAATCTCCCTTGAGACCTTCTCCTCCTCCGCAAAAACCGGGCAGGCACATGCTCCCGCAAGAGCCGCAAGGACAGCTGCAGCTGCAAAAAACCGGTTTGTTATCTTCCTTTGCTCTTGTAACATTGTCATAAGCCTCCCATCAGTCCGCATCAGATTGTCAAAAGCCTCCCATCAGTCCGCATCAGATTATCAGAAGCCTTCTGTCAGGCAGCATCAGATTATCATAAACCTTCTGTCAGGCAGCATCAGATTATCATAAATCTCACATCAGTCAGTTTCAGATTATCAGAAGCCTTCTGTCAGGCAGCATCAGATTATCAGAAATCTTCCATCAGTCAGAGGGCAGCATCAGGTAATCACAGGCTTCCGGGTGCTGCACTCAGTGGTTCCTGTAGTAGTTGATCAGGCAGCCGTCGAGGATGATCTCCCTCTCGTCGTCCGTCAGGTCGCCGAGGGCGAGGGCAA
>CADCPJ010000121.1 GCA_902803245.1 uncultured Lachnospiraceae bacterium
CCCTCCGCAATCTGCGGTCCGGCAAGGCACAGTTCTCCCGCCATTCCCTGAGGCATCAGATTTCCGTATTCATCGCAGATAAAGGACCAGGTGTTTGGCACGGGCCGGCCAATGGGAATGTCCGTGTCCCGATTCTGGTCCACCACATGATATGAGGAGCATACGGTAAATTCCGTCGGACCGTAGCCGTTCACGAGCCGGATCTCCGTCTTTTTGCAGGGCAGCAGCTTCTCCCCGCCCATCATCAGGTACCGAAGCTCAAGATCCGGATACTGGTTCACCATGGCCATGCCGATCCGGGTAGACATGGTAAGGCCGTTTACATGATTCGCGCGGATGTATTCCGCCATCCCTTCCATGTCCTTGCGCAGCTCATCAGAGAAAATGTGCACCTCTCCCCCGGCAAAGAGCGGGCAGATCAGGTCATCCAGCGAAGCGTCAAAGGAAAAGCTCGGATGCACGGCGTGGATGCTGTCGGGGCCGATGTCGAGCACATACCGGCGCCATGAGGCAAATGCCAGGAGCGAGCGGTGGCTCTGCACAACACCCTTGGGCTTTCCGGTGGATCCCGAGGTATAGATCATATAGGCCCTGTGATCAGGTGTCGCCCGGTTTATGCCTTCCGCGCCCCGATATTCACCAAGTATATCCCGTATCGATTCCTCAGTGAGGACAGCCTTTGCTTCCGAATCCTCGAGCATATAGCGGATCCTGTCCTTCGGATATTCCGGATCCACAGGCACGTAGGCCGCCCCTGCCTTCTGTATGCCGATGACGGCCGGTACGAATTCCTTCACATGCCCCGTCATCACGGCGACAAAGCTGTTTTCCTTTACCCCCCGGGCGATCAGATAGGAAGCGACCGCATCGGAGGCCTTATCCAGCTCCGAATAGGTAAAGCTTCCCGTCTCATCCGTGACAGCCGTTTTGTCCGGATGGCTGCGCACATTCAGAAGGAAATGGTCAAGCCAGGTCTTTCCCTCGTCATAGGGCAGCACCTCACCCTGAGAGAGCTGTATCACCCTCTCCTCTTCATCCCTGTCCAGGTGTCTGTATGTACGGATCTCTTCCTCCGCCTTCCCTGAGATCTCTTCCACATAAGTCTTAAAGAGAGCAAGTACCCGCTCGATCTCCGCCCTCCGGTAGAGTCCGGTATCGAATTTCACGTGCAGGATCAGCTTTCCGTCTTCCAAATAGGCATAGGGAGATATCTCGTCAAAGTTCTCCTCCCGGATATAGAAAGGCCTTAGGAGATCATCCGGGACGGTTTCCTCCTGGCCGCTGCTGTAGTTCTCAAAAGCGAGAACCGTCTGGAGAAGCTCATTTCCAAGGGATGTCTGCTTCTCAATTTCCGAGAGCGGGCAGTAATCATAGGCATTGCTCTTTGCAGATTGCTCCTGCAGGTCCTTAAGGGCGTCCATGGCAGTGGTGTGCTGATCGATCCGGATCCTTACGGGTACGGAATTGATAAAGAGTCCGACCACGTCCTCCGTCTTTGCCCTTGTGTTGTCGCGCCCCGAGACCACTTTGGCAAACACGACGTCCCGCAGCCGGCTGCACGTCCCAAGCACGAGTCCCCAGGCCAGCTCCACGCCGGTATTGATGGTTGCCCCCGCCTTTCGGCAGACCTGTTCAAAGCCGGACGTCACCTCAGGGCTTATGGCGACAGAAATATCATCCTCTTTGCTCCTTTTGTCTTCCGGCACTTTGCCGTAAGCGGGAACAGCGGCCTTTGTTTCATAGCCGCTTAGGAGCTCTCTCCAGTAATCCAGGCCGGCATCCATATCTTTTTGCAGGATCTCCCGCACCGCGGCTTCATAACGGCCCGCGGTAGACGGAGCGGTGTCTTCCGTCTCATTTCCGTCAAGCTCCTCACGCAGATAGCGGAGCAGGTCGCCCATATAGAGACGGATGCACCAGCCGTCCATGATGATGTGATGCGCCGCAATGATCAGGTAGCAGTGGGTGCTGTCTCTCTTTGCGCAGGTCAGGCCAAACAGGGGCCTGTCCTGCAAATCAAACCCATTGGTCAGGATCTCCTCCCTCATCCGAAGCACAGCCGCATCCGGATCCTCTTCTCCGCTTAGGTCAGCCATGGCAAGGCCCAGCCGCCGATCCACGATCGCCTGCCTGGCTATGCTTACGTTCTTATGTATGATGGCCGTGCGCAGCACCTCATGCTTTTCGCCAAGACGTTCGAGCGTGCGGCGAAGCTGCTCCTCCGAAGGCAGCCCTTCCATTTCGAAGATGCCAACCAGGCGGTAGGCCTGGGACTTAAGATCCGAAAGGTGTTTTAACAGCATTCCCTCCTGCAAAGGAAGCAGCGGATAGATGCGCTCCACCCGCTCTCCCCGCGCGGCAAAGTCCGCCATGACGGCTTCAAACTCCTCCTCGCTCCACTCATTTTCGCCGAGGTCGGAGGCAGTCGTCATCGGCCTGCCGCTTAAAGACAGGTGTTCCCGGATACCGCACAGCTGTGACAGGATCCCTTCCGCCATGTCCCGGGCCTCCCTGGCGGTGTACAGCTCCTCATTATAGTCCAGGGCAAGATGGAACTGCCCATTTAGAACCAGACAGTTGATGGACAGGTCCGGTCCAAATACGTTCTTAGGGCTCAGTTCCGGCCCGGCAAAGATGTCCGCGCTGTCAAAGTATGCCCCCTCCGCCAAGGCCTCGGCATCCATCTCGCCAAGGTAGTTGAACCCGATCCCGGGAATGCGGTCCGCCCGGAAATCCACTTCCTCCTTCCCGCTGATGAATCGAAGGATGTTGTATCCCACGCCCTTGTTCGGAACCCTGTGGAGCGTCTCCTTCACGGTCTTTATGTCATGCTCCAGATCACCATTAAGGCGTTCAAAGACAACCGGGTAGATGGATGTGAACCATCCCACGGTTCGGTCCGTGAGCAGTCCTTCTCCGATGTATTCTCTTCCGTGTCCCTCCATCTGCGCGGACAGGGAACCTGTTTTTCTGTTTTCTCTGAAGCTCCGGCACACCGCGGTCAGCAGCACGTCGTTGATCTCCAGGTTGAAGGCGCCGGACTGCGTATGAAGGAAGCGCTCTGTATCACCGGTATCCATCGCCGCTTTCACACGGCCAAACTGCCTGCTGTGATCGAGCCCCATCGACGTCGGAAGTGACAGAAGCTTCTTCTGGACGCTCTTCCAATAGG
>CADCPJ010000122.1 GCA_902803245.1 uncultured Lachnospiraceae bacterium
ACCGAGATCACCTGCTCCGGCTCTCCCTTCCTCAAAAGCCCGTGGTTCACATGTACACAGACGAGCTGTTTTCCGACCGCCTTGATGAGCAGCGCCGCCACAACTGATGAATCCACACCGCCAGACAGGGCGAGCAGGACCTTTTTGTCCCCGATCTGCGCGCGAAGTTCCCTGATCTGCTCCTCAATAAATGCTTCTGCAAGTGCGGGAGTTGTGATTCTCTCCATATCTACTGGTCTTCTGTCCGGCATCTGATTCCTCCTTATGCAAAACAGCTGTTCATCCTTCCGCCGGGGAACCGGCAGCAGGAATCATTTTTTGATACAAGTATTTTACCATCCCGCTTCCCGCTGTCAACAGCGCACCTTATGCCGAATATGCCGAAAATATCAGCGAACTTCGCTGGCCCGTGTGTAAAATTGATAGTATATTCCCTGTTTTGCCATCAGTTCCTCATGCGTGCCCTCCTCTTCGATCCCTTCGTCCGTCAGCACCAGGATGCGGTCGGAGTGAACGATGCTGCTGAGGCGGTGCGCGATCGTCAGCGTCGTCCGTCCCTTCGACAGTCCCGCAAGGGACTTCGCCACCTCGTATTCGCTCTCGTTGTCCAGAGCGGACGTCGCTTCATCGAGTATGATGATCGGAGGGTTCTTTAGGAAAATTCTCGCGATGCTGATGCGCTGCTTCTGTCCCCCGGACAGCTTCACGCCCCTCTCGCCGATATAAGTGCCGTATCCATGCGGGAGGGAGAGGATGAAGTCCTCGGCTCCGGCCCGCCTGGCCGCCTCCTCCACTTCTTCCTTAGTCGCGCCGATCCTGCCGTAGGCGATGTTGTCATAGACGGTTCCCGAGAAGAGATACACGTCCTGCTGCACCATACCGATGCTGCCGCGGAGCGACTTCAGGGTGAATTTCCGCACATCCCTCCCATCGAGAAGGATCGACCCTTCCGAGACGTCATAGAAGCGTGGAATCAGGTTGCACAGCGTGGTCTTCCCGCCACCGGACGGACCGACGACGGCCACCTTCTCGCCCGGGCGGATGTGGAGGTTCAGATTCCTGAAGACGATATTCTGATCGTCCGGGTAAGCGAAGCTCACGTCCCTGAACTCAATGTCTCCCTTCGTCTCCTTCAGCTCGACCGCGTCCTCCTCGTCGAAGATTTCAATGTCCGCGTCCATGATCTGAAGGAATCTCTCGATGCCGGTCATGCCTCGCTGGAACTGCTCCGCAAACTCGATGATCCTGCGGATGGTTGCGATAAGGGTCGTGACATACATGACATAGGCGACGAGGTCGCCCGGATTGATCTTTCCGTTTACAAGAAACAGCCCGCCGGCGAGCAGCACCACGAGGTACATGACGCCCTCGAAGGCCCGCACGGTGATCTGGAAGGCCGCCATATACCGGTAGGTGTCGCGCTTCATGCGGAAGAAGTTGTCATGTTCCCGCCCGAACTTCTTGATCTCAAGCTCCTCATTCGTGAAGGCCTTGACCACTTTCTGCCCGAGAAGGCTGTCCTCGATCCTCGCGTTCAGCTCCCCTGTCTGGAAGCGCTGCTTTGCAAATGCCCTCCTCATCCGGAAATTCAGCCTCATCGAGAAATAGGTCATCACCGGCACAACGAGAAAGACCATGAGGGTGAGGGGAAGCGAGACCCTCGCGAGTATGACAAATGACACGACCGCTTTGATGGCCGCGATGAAGAACTCCTCGGGGCAGTGATGCGCAAACTCCGTGACGTCGAAGAGGTCATTGGTGATCCGCCCCATGATCTGGCCGATCTTTGTGTTGTTGTAATAGGTAAATGACAGCTTCTGAAGGTGCGAGTAGGCGTCCTTCCTCATATCCGTCTCGATATAGGTTCCCATCACGTGCCCCTGATACGCCATAAAATAGGCGGCCAGGCAGTCGATCACGCGGAGAAGCACATAGAGAAGGACGAGCCTCAAGACGACCGTGACCGTGAGCGAGGCGAGATCATTCATGCCTGTATTGGTCAGGTAGCGGATGATCATCGGAAGCACCAGCTCCGCCAAAGTGGTCAGGGCCGCGCAGAAGAGGTCCAGCGCCACGATCTTCCGGTACGGCCTGTAATATGGCAGAAACCGCCGGAATAATTCTTTCGTGCTGTATGTCTTGTTCTCCTGATTCATAGATAATACCTGCTGAAATTGTAACTATTCAGCACCCCTGAAATCAGAGTGAAAATCAGGCAGAGAACTGGTTTTCTGAATGGTTTTCGCTGTGATTTCGGG
>CADCPJ010000123.1 GCA_902803245.1 uncultured Lachnospiraceae bacterium
GGAAAATGACCGTGCGCCGCCGGATACCCTTTCCTATTCGGCGCTCAGATGTCCAGCTTGTATCCGACTCCCTTGACTGTGAGAATCGAGGGACCGGCATCTTTAAGCTTGCTCCGGAGACGGCGGATGTGGACATCCAGCGTCCTGGACTCACCGTAGGATTTTCCCCAGACTTCCGCGAGCAGGTCTTTTCTGCAGCAGACTTCCCCGCCCGCCATTAGAAGCATGACAAGCAGCTCGTACTCTTTTAAGGACAGGACGACCGGCTCCCCGCGCACCGTGACCAGGTGCCTGGCCGTCTCGACGTGCAGGCTGCCGACATCGAACACCTCGGCTTTCGTCCGCTGCATGATCCGGCTGCTTCTCCTCAGCAGCGCCCGGATCCGGGAGCGGAGCTCCAGCACCCTGAGCGGATCCGTGATGCAGTCGTCTGCCCCGAGATCCAGCCCCAGGGCGATCGTCTGTTCGTTGTCGATCGCCGTCAGGAAGATGACAGGGATGAACTGCGTGTCCGGATCCTCCCGGATTTTCTTAAGGACTGCGAGGCCGTTCCCGCCGGGAAGGAGAATATCCATCAGCACAAGATCCGGGATCTCCTTCGAAAGCCCGGCATAAAAGGATTCCACGTCTTCAAATTCCCTGATTATGTACTGCTCTCTCTCCAAAGCGGTTTTGATCAGAGAGCGGATATTCCTCTCATCTTCGAGAATATAGATCAGACTGCCTGACTGTGTCATAGCATTTCGTCTCCGATGTGTCCATAAGATGCGGCTGCTTTTTAGCGGACCATTGCCATTATACCTTATTTTGTTTCCGCCTCCCAGTTTAATATCCTTATTCGCATTCGTTTTTAAGGTCCGCCTGTTCTTTCCTGTTTGCATATGGAGTGAAAAAGGGTAAAATATAGGGGAAGGGGAGAAGCCGCCTTTAGGGAAAAAGATGGACGGAAATGAAGAGCGGGGGAAAATGAGGCGGAAAACTACATTATGAAGAACAGTGATAAAACCAATGTCATGCGCATCCTGGATCAGAAAAAGATCGCTTACCTTAGCCACAGCTATGAACCGGACGCCTCGATGAGCGGCACGGAAATCGCGGAGCTTCTTAACGAGAATGCCGACAGGGTCTTCAAGACGCTCGTCACGTGCGGGAAATCCGGTCAGTACTATGTATTCGTTGTGCCTGTCAAAGAGGAACTGGATCTGAAAAAAGCCGCGAAGGCGGTGGGAGAAAAGGCTGTCAGCATGATCAGGCAGAAGGAACTCTTTCCCCTTACGGGCTATGTGCATGGCGGGTGCTCGCCCATCGGCATGAAGAAGTCGTTTCCGACCTGCATCCATGAGACGGCCGGGCAATATGAGAAGATGCTCGTCAGCGCCGGAAAAGTCGGATTTCAGATCGAGCTCGCCCCAAAGGACCTCGCAGGGGCGGCAGGCGCCTCCTTTGCGGATATCTGCTGATAACTGAAAGCAATTGCGGACTGCAGACGGATTTTTGTAAAACGATACAAGAATAAGGATATAAGAATAAGGATACAAGAATAAGGATATAAGAATATGGAAAATCACAGCAGCTTTCTGACGCTGAAAGCATTTGAAGAGGCATATGAGCAAGTGAGAGGGGTGACGGCCGAGACGAAACTCTTCTACAGCGACATGTTCAGCGCCCAGTGCGGGAACAAGGTCTACTTCAAGCCGGAGAACATGCAGAAGACCGGGGCGTACAAGATCAGGGGAGCCTATTACAAGATCAGCTGCCTGTCCGACGAGGAGAGGGCGCGGGGACTCGTGACCGCCTCCGCCGGAAACCACGCCCAGGGCGTGGCGTATGCCGCCAGGGAATTTGGCTGCAGGGCCGTCATCGTAATGCCGACGACGACCCCGCTCATCAAGGTAAACCGCACCAAGAGCTACGGCGCGGAAGTTGTCCTCAAAGGAGACGTCTATGATGAATCCGCCGATTATGCCAGGCAGCTCTCCAGGAAGGAAGGCCTCACCTTTATCCACCCCTTCGATGATCCGGCGGTTGCCACGGGCCAGGGGACGATCGCCATGGAGATCATAAAGGAGCTCCCTCTGGTGGAGATCATCCTGGTGCCCGTGGGGGGCGGAGGCCTCGCTGCCGGGGTGTCCACCCTGGCAAAGCTGCTCAACCCCAAGATCCGCGTCATCGGTGTGGAACCCGCAGGCGCCGCCTGCCTGAAAGCTTCTCTTGAGAAGGGTGAAGTCGTGACGCTCCCTAAGGTGGACACGATTGCCGACGGCACTGCAGTGAAGACGCCGGGCGCATCGATTTTCCCCTGCCTGAAGGAGAACCTGGACGGAATCATAACCGTGGAGGACAAGGAGCTGATCGTCGCTTTCCTCGATATGGTGGAGAACCACAAGATGGTCGTGGAGAACTCCGGCCTTCTTACGGCTGCGGCCCTGAAGCATCTGAAGAGGGAAGGAAAGAAGGTGGCAGCGGTCTTAAGCGGCGGGAATATGGATGTGATCACGATGGCTTCCGTCGTGCAGCACGGGCTCATTTTAAGAGACCGGATCTTTACCGTATCCGTGCTGCTTCCGGATAAGCCGGGCGCGCTGGTAAAGGTTGCCTCCGTGATCGCGGGGGCTCAGGGAAATGTGATCAAGCTGGAGCACAATCAGTTTGTAAACACGAACCGCAATGCCGCGGTGAAACTGACCATCACACTGGAGGCCTTCGGTACGGAGCATAAGAACCGGATTATCGAGGCCTTAAAGAGCGAGGGATATGTCCCTCACGCGGAAGACATCAACCTGTAGGAAATGCTGCCTGATTTTCACTCTGATATGAGGGGGGCCGGACAGATACCCGAGTTTTGGGAGGGGTGAGAGAGCATGTACATTTTTCCCGAAGAGATAAGAAAAGCAGTTGAGGCCATGCCGACGGCACTCGTGTATGACCAGCTGATTGACGGCAAAGTCGTTCCCCTCCTTATTTCGGACGGCTTCTGCAAGCTCGTCGGCATGGACCGCGAACATGCGATGGCATGGTTTAAAGATGGGCAGTTCGAGAGACTGCATCCGGACGACGCCGGAAGGGTTCTTCGCGTGAGCAGGGAGTTTGCCATGAAGAGGAGCGGCTATGATCTCATCTTCCGCACGAGGCACTCCGACGGGTACCACGTGCTCCACGCGGTCGGCAGCTGGCAGACCATGCCGGACGGGACGGAACTGGCCCTCCTTACTTACTCGGACTTAACGGAGAACTTTGACGCCCTTACCGGGACGTCCGGGAACTACAACCTGTTCCGAAGGGACGAGTTCTATACGGATCCCCTGACCGGACTGCCGAATCTCAATTACCTGAACCAGTTTGCGGATGAGAGGGTGCACGCCATAAGAACTTCCGGGAAGACGCCGGTCCTTGTATATGCGGACGTCATTTCCATGCATTACTACAACGGCCAGTACGGCCACGAGAAGGGCAATCAACTGCTGCAGAAGATTGCGGAGAAGCTGAAGGAGGAAGCTCCGGGTGCCCTGATCATGAGAGGAGCGGATGACCATTTTATCATCATCGACGCTTTTGAGGGAGAGGAGCGCACGAGAGAGCGGATCGTATCTGTCGACAACAGAGTCCAGAAAGAGGCCGAAGGCAATACCACGGGAATCAAGGCCGGCGCCTGCGTGATCGGAGAGACCGTCACGACGGCCCACGCCCTCGACTGCGCGAGAAATGCTCTCAAGTGGGTCGGGACCGACCTCAACGAGGTGTGTTATTTCTACACCGAGCTCGCCGAGAAGCAGTTCTGGAGCCGCAGATACATCGTCGAGAACTTTGAGCGGGCTCTTAAAGAGGGGTGGATCAAAGTCTATTATCAGGCGATCGCGAGGACGGAGACAGGGAAGGGCGCCGCGGCGGAAGCGCTGGCCCGCTGGGTCGATCCGATCAGAGGACTCCTCTCTCCGGGAGAGTTCATCCCGGCCCTCGAGAGATACCATCTCCTCTATAAGCTGGATCTCTTTATGGCCGAGCAGGTCTTAAAGGATCTGCTTAGGAGAAAGGAGCGCGGGCTTACCCTTCTTCCCGTCACAGTCAACTTCTCGGCGCAGGACTTCGACTATGTGGACATCCCGTCCGAGCTGGAGCGCATCTATAATGTCTACTGCCCGGAGCTCTCTCCCCATAAAAAGTACCTGATCGTGGAGGTCACGGAGCAGGACATGGCGCAGGGAACGGAGAAGTTTCAGGAACAGCTGCAGCGCCTCAAGACGCTTGGCTTTCGAATCTGGCTCGACGACTTCGGGAGCGGTTACTCGTCCCTCAATGTGTTCAGCCGGTTTGACATTCACCTGATCAAGTTCGACATGGATCTCTTAAGAAAGCTCGACGAGCACAACGGTGTGAACAGGCGGATCATGAAGGCGATGACGGAGATCGCTAAGGAAATGGGAATCCATACTCTTGCAGAAGGAATGGAGACCGAGGAGCAGAGAGAGTTTTTGCTGGAGATCGGCTGTGAGCTGGCCCAGGGATATCTCTTCCACAAGCCGGAGTCGCTGGAGACGACGTTCGAGAGGCTCGATGCCGGAGAAAAACCGAGAGACTGCGAGACGCCGGATGAGCGTGAGAGGCTGAGCCGGGAGTGGTTTAATACGCCTGGCGGCAATTGAGGGACGCAAAGCTTGTAATTGAGGGACGTAAGGCTTGTAATTGAGGGACGCAAGACCGGCAGCTTGAGAGACGCAAGGCGTCCCGAATGCCGGGGGTGCTGAACAGCTGCAAAATGATGCAATTATGCAGTTGACATGTTAAACTGCATTAACTATAATAACAAATACAAAACCCGGAGGCACTTGCGAAGTGCTCTTCCGGGATGTTTTTGGCAGATAGGTTAGAGAGATTAAATAATCATAAGTTATTTAGAAGAGGTGTTCTTGATGACTAACAGGCCCGGAAATATACTCCCAAGAGGAGGAGCTCTTCTATTGGCGCTCGCACTGGTACTTTCGGTGCTCAGCCCGTTTGCCGCTTATGCGGAAGGCACTGCAGACAGCGGCAGAGGGCGGTGGGGCGCAGCGGCGGACGAGATCGACAGGTATCTGGACGCTGCATTTGAATATTACCTCGAGGGCGACGCGGAGAACGCCTACAATTCCGTGAACGACGCCTATTTCCGGGTCTATGAGGTGACCGGGTTTGAGCGGCAGACCATGAGCTACATATCCGGAAACCGAAAGAACGCAGTGGAGATGCAGTTCTCCAACTGCAAGGCCAATGTGAAGAAGGAGGAACTGGATCCGGATACGAAGACCAAAGTGAGGTCCTCCCTGACGAAATTAAAAAGCATGATCCGCGAGGACGGAAACAAGCTCGCCCAGATGGCAGGGGAGCCGGTGACCGAGATGAGATACTACTATCACGGCGAACCGGTGAGCGAGGATCCTTATGCGGACCTGGCAGCCGATCCGGACGCTGCGGTGAAGTACGACAACTGGTATGAGCCGGCAACTCTCGTGAAGGAGACACTGGACACCGCCTACATGGGCTATCTGGACAAGGACTTCGGAGCGGCCGCTGACAACATCAACACGGCATATTACTCCATCTACGAGGAGTCAGGGCTGAGCCACAAGATTTACACCGACCTCTCGCTGGAAGACCGGGAGAAGATGGATGCACATTTTTCAAAGCTGCGTTCCCTCATCGCCGAGGGAGAGGAGAAGTATCAGAAGAACAAGTACCGGACGAGCACCGACAAGGCAAAAAACGATATCCTGAAGCTGGCAAAGAGGATCGACGAGCAGGAGGAAGCGGAGAAGGCGGAGAAAGCCGCAGCAAATGCCGCATCCGGGACAGCAGCGGAAGGAAGCGGTGAGGCGGCCGATAATGAAAAGCAGGCGGATCCCCGCTGGCTCACCTTCCTGGCGGCGTTCGGCATCATTGTCCGGGAGGGCCTCGAGGCCATCCTCGTGATCGCTGCCATCATCGCTTATCTGGTAAAGAGCGGGAACAGCCGCATCCTGAGAAACGTGTATATCGGAGCCGTTCTCGGAATCGCTGCGAGCTTTGCCGCCGCGGGAATCCTGTCCTGGCTGAAGAAGGTGTGGGTCGGCGCGGGACAGAGCCAGGAAGTGATCGAGGGCGTCACGGCGCTCATTGCAGTGTGCGTGCTCTTCTATGTGAGCAACTGGATGATCTCGAAAGCGGAGGCTGCCTCGTGGACCCGGTACATCGACGGCAAGGTGCAGTCCTCCGTGGCAATGGGAAGCGGAGCCGCACTGGGATTTACCGCCTTCCTGAGCGTGTTCCGCGAGGGAGCGGAGGTCGTGCTCTTCTACCAGCCCATGCTCAGCGAGGGCAATGCCCCTATGGTGTGGGCCGGGTTCGCCGCAGGCTGCGTGCTGCTCGTGTTCGTCTACCTGGCAATCACGAAGCTGTCCATCAAGCTGCCGATCAAGGTCTTCTTTACGGCGACCAGTATCCTGATGGCCGTCATGTGCGTGAGCTTTCTGGGCAGCGGGATCAAGGAGCTGGCAGAGGGAGGCGTGTTTGACCTGACCCTCCGCGTGCCGGGCATCCCTGAAAATGACGTGATCCAGATGTTCGGCATCTACCCGTATCTGGAGACGCTGGTTCCGCAGCTGATCCTTTCCGTCGTTCTGCTTGTCACCTTCCTTGTCGCACATTTCCGAGGGAAGATGGATGCGCTCAAGGCAGAGCTTGCGGGACAGCACTGACGCACTTTATTATCCGGTATCCCGGGAAAGGCACATCTCACCCCCGCGAGATGTCTCCCTGGCTATACATGAGCAGCCCCGATCCGCGTTTTAAGCGGGAGACCGCGGTGCGCATGCGGGCTGCGCACGACCCCTTATGGAAAAACACAAATCAGATGGAGGACAGGAATGATGAAAAAATTACTTGCATTGCTTCTTGCGAGCACCATGGTTCTTGGTGTCCCGACAGCCGCATTTGCCGGCGAGGAAGCTGGCTTCGACGAGTACGAGCTCGGCACGGAGGGAGAACAGGATGTGGATTTCATGACGATGAGCATGGTCTACTTCCAGCCCGTTGACATGGCTCCCTCGGATATGGCTACGCCGAAGGAAGGATCCGATCTTCACATCGAAGTCGACCTGACGGCCAACGAGAATCCCTACAGCTTCCCGGTTGACGGCTGGGTTCCCTACCTCAGCATCGACTACACAATCTATAAGGCAGGAACGGACGAAGAGGTCGCTTCCGGGTCCATGATGCCGATGGCAGCATCCGACGGCCCCCATTACGGCAACAACATTGCCCTCGAAGAGGGAGAGTACGACATAAAGCTCAGCATCAAGAGCCCTGCGGAAAACGGATATCTGCTGCACGTGGACTCCGAGACCGGTGTGGAAGCCGACGGCTTCTGGGAAGATCCGCTTGAAGTCACATGGACCGGATGGAACTTCGTCAAAGAGTGGTAATCAAAATAAACAATGCTGGCACGAAAGTATGCGGGGTACAACGTGTCAGCATTTTCAACGTGATAAACAGCTGCAATAACCACATTGGTGCAGCATAAGTGACCGCACCGGCGGCGATCGGATGCCTGCCGGTTACATGGAGGAACATGCCTTGAAGAATAAAATTGTTTTAGCCGCAGCAGCGCTTTCGCTTATTTTTGCAATGCCGGCCGGCGCAGCAGCCGAAATGAGCTCAGAAGCTGAAAGCAGCCCGGCAGTCGAAAGCGCCGCGGCAACAGAAAACAGCTCAGAAGCAGAAAGCAGCCCGGCAGTCGAAAGTGCAGCGGCAACAGAAAACAGCTCAGAAGCAGAAAGCAGCCCGGCAGCCGAAAGCAGCTCAGAAGCAGAAAGCAGCTCAGAAACCGAAAGCGCCGCGGCAACAGAAAGCATCCCGGCAACAGAAAGCGTCGCGGCAGATGCGACGGCGGATGCCGTCAGCTCCGCCTCGCAGAATGACTTTTACACAGACTTTGCGCTGTCCGGCGATGAGCTTATGAATGCGGTCAACGAATACAGCGGATTTTACGTTGTTGCGACCGCAAACGAGGATGGGACGCCGCAGCTGGGATATTTCGTGTATTCCATGCTGAAGGATGGAGACGCCTATTATGTCATGCTGGGACTGGAGGAAAATCAGACCCGCGTCAATCTGGAGCGCACGGGCCGGGCCGAGGCGATCTATGCCGCAAGACCCGCCGACGACGAGCAGCCGCAGTATGCAGTGTCGGGAGCCAGGATGGAGCTGGAGCTTGTGACGGATGAGGAACTGACTCAAAAGCTGAACACTGAGGGCTATGACACGTCGATGTTCTTAAAAGTGACGGAAGCAAAACCGCTCGGATGACA
>CADCPJ010000124.1 GCA_902803245.1 uncultured Lachnospiraceae bacterium
ATTTCCTTCCAGCTTCACAGAGGAGAAATCCTCGGCTTCGGCGGACTTTCCGAGTCCGGCATGCACGAGATCGGCAAGGCCTGCTTCGGCGCCTCCTTCGACCGGGAAGGCTCCGTGAAGCTCGCGGACGGAACGGAGATCGACAGCATCCCCACCGCCATCTCGCACAGCATCGCCTACACGTCGAAGGACAGGGACAACGAGTCCGTGGTCATGAACCAGGGCATCGGCGACAACATCTGCCTGCCGTCCCTCGACGAACTGAAAGGTGCCCTCGGCCTCCTTTCCGACAGGAAGATGAAGAGCTTCGCGAACGAGTACGCGAAGGAGATGTCCGTCAAAATGGTGAACACAGACCAGTTCGTGTCCGACCTGTCGGGCGGCAACAAGCAGAAGGTGGTTCTGGCCAGATGGATCGGCAAGGACTCCGACATCCTGCTTCTGGACTCCCCGACGCGAGGCATCGACATCAAGGTCAAGCAGGACATCTACCAGCTCATGGACAGGATGAGGAAGAGCGGAAAGTCGATCGTCATGATCTCGGAGGAGCTGATGGAACTCATCGGCATGTGCGACAGGATCCTTATCATGAAGGACGGCGAGATCAGCGGTGAGCTTATGAGAAGTCCGGAACTCGATGAGAATTCCCTCATCGCGAAGATGGTGTAAGGAGGTTGCATCATGGCTGAAAAAACAAAAACAATCTCAAGGGAAGTGGAGATCCAGAGGGCGGCGACGGCGCAGAAGGTGCGTGCGTTCCTCCCGCTGATCGGCCTCATAGGCGTCTTCATTGTCTTCAACGTCCTTACGAACGGGAGGATGATCGGCAATATGTCCCTCGTCATGTCCCAGATCTACGTGACTCTGATCTCGGCGACGGGCGTGTTCTTTATCATGACCATGGGCGGTCTCGACTTCTCCCAGGGCTCCATCATGGGCATCGCGTCCATCGTGGTCTGCATGGTGTCCAAGGTCGCTCCGGTCCCCATTGCCGTGATCGCGGGCATCGCGACGGGTGCCGCCATCGGCGCCATCAACGGCTTCTTCTACGTCAACCGGAAGATCAAATCCTTCATCGTCACGATCTGCACGATGTTCCTCTTCCGCGGCATCATCAAGTACCTGACGAGCAACGCCCCGGTGGCGGGCAGCGCCAAGCTGGTCCTTCTCAACACGGACGCGCTGAAGCTGACCTGCACGCTGGTCGTTCTCGCGATCGGCTTCATCGCATTCCGCTTCACCAAGTTCGGCATGCACCTTAGGGCGATCGGAGCGGGCGAGAAGGCCGCCAAATTCGCCGGCATCCGCACGGACAGGATGAAATTCTTCATCTACGTGCTGGCCGGCGCGATCACGGGCTTCGCGGCGTTTATCAACGTCATCAAGGTCGGATCGGTCACTTCCTCGGGCGGCAACCAGCTCGAGACACAGATCCTTATAGCCCTCGTCCTCGGCGGCATGCCGATCTCGGGCGGCGCGAAGGCGAAGTTCCAGAATATCATCATCGGCTCCCTTCTCTACATCGTTCTGAGCCAGGGCCTCACGATGATGGGTCTCTCGACACAGGCCATGCAGCTCGTACAGGGCATCGTGTTCCTGGTATTCGTGGCCGTATTCGCCGATCGCCAGAGCCTGCAGGTGATCAAGTAAACTGTCACACCATTTTGAAAAATGAAGGCAGGGTGCGCACCGGGCATCCGACACATGCGCGCTCCCTGCCCCGTAAATCGCAAACGAAAATGTCTCCGCAAGGGACGCCTTCGGCAATTCCTTGAGGTTAACCAGTATAAAGAGCAGCGGGTGCAGGAGGTTCGCTTATGGCTCAGGTAGAACCGAAATACCAGCAAGTTGTTGACTGGGTAAAAGAGAGCATTCAGGGAGGGAGACTTAAGTCCGGCGAGAAGCTGATGTCCGAGAAGGAGCTCTCCGAGAAATTCGGACTCAGCAGGCAGACGATCCGGCACGCCACGGGGGAACTCGCCGCGGAGGGGCTCGTCACCCGGGTTAGGGGCAGCGGCACTTACATCGGCCGGCCAAGGGAGACGGTCCGGGAAGAGCGGCATATGAGCATCGCGGTTGTGAGCACCTTCTATGAGAGCTATATCTTCCCTTCGACGCTGAAAGGCATCGAGAGAATCCTCTCGAAAAACGGCTATTCCATGCAGGTCTCTTTTACGGACAACAAAAATCTCCGGGAGGAAGCCATCTTAAGGAACCTGTTGGAGAAGGACAACATAGACGGGCTGATTGTGGAGCCGACAAAGAGCTCGCTTCCGAATCCGAATATAAGGTACTATCAGGAATTAAAAGACAGAGGCATTCCGATCATTTTCTTCAATGCGCTCTACGACGATCTCGATGTCCCGTGCGTGCGGATCGACGACACGCGCGTGGCGAAGAAGGCGGCGGAGCTCTTAATTGCGGCCGGCCACAGGAAGATCGCAGGGATCTTCAAGGCGGACGACGGGCAGGGAAGATACCGCTACGAGGGCTATATGCGGGCTCTCCTTGATTCCGGCATCCACGTCGACGAGAAGTGCGTGGTCTGGATCGACACGACCGACTACAGGGACTTAAGCCAGGTGGAGGATTACCTCTTCCGAAGGATCGGAGATTCGACGGCGGTCTTAAGCTACAACGACGAGGTGGCCTACCAGCTCATCGAGCTTGCCTTAAAAAGGGGACTGAGCGTGCCGGAGGACCTCTCCGTGGTGGGAATCGACGACTCCTATCTCGCCGGCGTCAGCCGGGTGCCGTTTACTTCATTTCCGCACCCGAAGGACCTGCTCGGAAGAAAAGTCGCCGAGAACCTGCTCGAGATGATCCGGGATCCGGGATTTGACGGCAATTATCTCTTTGACAGCGAAGCTGTCCTTAGAGATTCGGTACTGAATCGAAGTATGGAGGAATAAAAAGACATGCTTGAAGCACTGAAAAAGAAGGTCTATGAGGCGAATATGCAGCTGCCAAAGTACGGCCTTGTTACATTTACCTGGGGAAATGTCAGCGGAATCGACCGCGAAAAGGGCCTCTTTGTCATCAAGCCGAGCGGCGTGGATTACGAAGACTTAAGACCCGAGGACATGGTGGTGCTCGACCTTGAGGGAAAGAAGGTCGAGGGCGACCTCAACCCGTCGACGGACACGGACACGCACCTCGAGCTCTACAAGGCATTTCCCGAGGTCGGCGGCATCGTGCACACCCACTCGACCTATGCGGTGGCGTGGGCCCAGGCCGGGAAGGACATCCCCTGCTACGGGACGACTCACGCGGACTACTTCTACGGGGACATCCCCTGCGCGAGAAACCTGACGGCGGAAGAGATCGAGGAGGCCTATGAGAGAAACACCGGAAAGGTGATCATCGAGGCATTTTCCGAGAGGAACCCGATGCACGTGCCGGGAGTGATCTGCAAGAACCACGGGCCGTTCTCGTGGGGCAAGGACCCGTTCCAGGCCGTGTACCACGCAGTGGTTCTCGAGAAAGTGGCGGAGATGGCGCTCCTCACGAGACAGGTTGACCCCGC
The DNA here is from genome assembly GCA_902803245.1 of uncultured Lachnospiraceae bacterium. Classification (GTDB taxonomy): domain Bacteria; phylum Bacillota; class Clostridia; order Lachnospirales; family Lachnospiraceae; genus Chordicoccus. The sequence continues at coordinate 3,527 of CADCPJ010000124.1, forward strand.
CGTTGAGCGCGCTCCCCGGATCATTCAGGACAAGCACTTTATGAGAAAGCACGGGCCGAACGCCTACTACGGCCAGGGGGCTCACTGACCGCTCACTATGTGACTTATCACACCGCTTATGCTTTTGTGAACAGACAGACGGGTGACCATCTGCATGATACACCTCAGGAGGCGGCAGCGGGGATGAAGACCTCCTGCCGCCGCATGACTTAGGGAGAGACGGAACATGGACAAGAAAGAACTGATACTGAGCGGGAAGACCGCTCTCGGCATTGAATTCGGATCCACGAGAATCAAAGGCGTGCTCATCGACCTGAGCGGCCATGTGCTCGCGGTCGGCTTCCACGACTGGGAGAACTCCCTGGTGAACGGGATCTGGACGTACAGCCTCGCGGAGATCGAGGAGGGACTGCGCGACTGCTACAGCGGCGTGCGGAAGGACGTGAAGGAGAAATACGGGGTGGATCTCACCACCATCGGCTCCATCGGCATCTCCGCGATGATGCACGGCTACATTGCATTAGATAAGAAGGGAGAGCTCCTTGCGCCATTTAAGACCTGGAGAAACAGCGACACGGAGAAGGCCGCGGATGAGCTGACCGAGCTCTTCCAGTTCAACATCCCGCTTCGCTGGACCATCGCGCACCTCTATCAGGCCGTGCTCGAAGAGAAGGAACACTTAAAGAGAATCGACTTCGTGACGACGCTCGATTCCTACATCCATTACCGCCTGACCGGGGAGAAGGTCACAGGGATTGGCGACGCGTCGGGCATCTTCCCGATCGACTCCAAGGCTCTCGACTATGACCAGAAGATGGTCGACAAGTTTGACGAGCTGATTGCCTCCAAAGGGTATGGCTGGAAACTCAGAGACGTCCTGCCGAAGGTACTTGTGGCGGGAGACGCGGCCGGCACGCTGACGGCCGAGGGCGCCGCGCTTCTCGATGAGTCCGGGCTCCTTCGCGCCGGAATCCCCTTGTGCCCGCCGGAAGGCGACGCGGGGACAGGCATGGTCGCCACCAATTCCGTAGCACCGAGGACGGGAAATGTATCCGCCGGGACGTCGACATTTGCCATGATCGTTCTGGAGAAGCCGCTTGGGAAGTTGTACCGCGAGATCGACATGGTGACGACGCCGACCGGACACCCGGTGGCGATGTCCCACGCCAACAACGGCACGAGCGACCTCAACGCGTGGGTGAACCTCTTCGGGGAATTCGCCGCCCTCATCGGCGTGAAGGCCGATGCGGGCGAGCTCTTTGAGAAGCTCTACACCAACTCGTTAAAAGGCGACCCGGACTGCGGCGGACTTCTCGCTTACGGGTATCTCTCGGGCGAGGGCATCACGCACATGAACGAGGGCAGGCCGCTCTTCGCGAGGACGCCGGACAGCCGCTTTGGCCTCGCCAACTTCATGAGGGCGCACCTCTACACTTCCCTCGGAGCCGTGAAGCTCGGCCTCGACATCCTCTTAAAGGACGAAGGCGTGAAGGTGGACCGGATCATGGGGCACGGCGGCTTCTTCAAGACGCCGGGCGTCGGACAGAGATACCTCGCGGCGGCCGTCAACACGCCGGTCACATGCATGGCCACTGCGTCGGAGGGCGGACCCTGGGGCATGGCCCTTCTCGCGGCGTACATGATCGACGGCAGGAAGGAAGGGAAGCTCGAGGACTTCATGGAGAAGCGCATCTTCTCCAATCTGGAGGGAACCACGTTAAATCCGGACCCGAAGGATGTGGAGGGCATCGAGACCTTCACCAAACGGTACAAAGAAGGCATCGCCGTACAGGCCGCTGCCGTGGAACATATGAAATGGTGAATGAGGGAAATCCTTAACTTAAATGAAGACCCGGACGTCCTCGCGATGTCCGGGTTGCTTTTCGCCATGCACTCTGTTAAACTTTATAAATGTGACTTTTTTTACGCCCGCTGAACCTGTGCGGCACAGCCCTTTGCGGAGTGCCTTGCTGTCCGGCGCGGCTGTCTGCCGGGGCCGGACAGCAAGGCTTTCGCCGCTTCCGGCAGCGAGGAAATCAATCTATCAGAGGGCGATCGATGACAACTGTGGTGCAGACCATGAGCGCGGAGGAGACCTACGGGCTGGGATTTGATATGGGACGAACGGCTGAGCCCGGCGGGATCTATGCGCTGAACGGAGATCTCGGCACCGGCAAGACCGTCTTCACCAAGGGCTTCGCGGCGGGGCTTGGAGTCAGGGAGCCGGTCACGAGCCCGACCTTTACAATCCTCCAGGTCTATGAGAGCGGGAGGCTGCCGCTCTTCCATTTTGATATCTACCGCATCGCGGAGGCGGGGGAGATGGACGAGATCGGATACGAGGAGTATTTTTTCGGAAACGGCGTGACTCTCGTGGAGTGGGCCGGCCTCTTTCCGGAGCTCATCCCCCCTGAGGCAGTGACCGTCACGATCCGGAAGGACATGAAGAAGGGAGCGGACTTCCGGGAGATTACAATTGAGGGGGTGCGCCCATGAAGCTGATCGCTCTGGACTCCTCGGGGCTCGTCGCTTCCGTTGCGATCCTGGAAGACGATGTGCTCCGGGCCGAATATACGGTCAATTACAGGAAGACCCATTCGCAGACGCTTCTGCCCATGCTCGACGAGATCGCGGACATGACCGGCCTCGACTTAAAAACCGTGGACGCCGTCGCGGTCTCATCGGGACCCGGCTCCTTCACGGGCCTGCGCATCGGGTCGGCCACGGCGAAGGGGCTGTGCCTCGCCCTTCAGATACCGGTCGTCGAGGTGCCCACCCTTGCCGCCCTCGCTTACAACCTCTACGGGGCGGACGGATGGATCTGCCCGATGATGGACGCGAGGAGGCAGCAGGTATATAACGGCATCTACCATTTTGAAAATGGGGAGATGCTGACGGACGTCAGTGAAAGGCCGGTCGGCGTGGCCGAGCTTGCCGCGGAATTAAATGAAAGGAAGCCCTCCCGGGTGATTTTCCTCGGGGACGGGGTTCCCGTTTACCGGGATATGCTCACGGAACTGCTCGATCAGGGGATTCCGCGCCTCTTTGCGCCGCCAAGCTGCAGCCACCAGAGAGCGGCTTCCGTCGCGGCACTCGGAAAGCTCTACTATGAGAGAGGGCTCATGATAAAAGGATCGGAACACGCGCCCGTCTACCTGAGGAAGTCTCAGGCCGAGCGGGAGCGGGAAGCGAAAAAAGCCATGGAGACGTGAGGCGGCCATCATATGAATTCGGAGGATCCGCGCATGATGACACCGGAAGGAAGCGCCGGGAGCGCACCTGTGACCGGATACCGGGAGATGACGCTTGAGGACGTGCCCGCGGTTTCCGCGATCGGGGCGGAGAGCTCCCAGTCGCCGTGGGATGAGAAGAGCGTTCTGACCTATTTCCTGAGGGAGGACACCCTCTTTACCGTCGCTGAGGAGGAGGGACGGGTCGTCGGCTTTGCCGCGCTTCTCATGACGCCTCCGGAGTCCGATGTGCTGGACATCATCGTGAAGAGGGAGAAGAGGTGCAGGGGCATCGGCTTCAGACTTCTTGACGTCCTCTGCGACCAGGCGCTTCTGCGCGGCGTGGACACGGTCTTTCTCGAAGTGAGGCCGGGCAATCTGCCGGCCAGGAGGATCTACGCGAAGCTCGGCTTCCTTGAGACAGGGATCAGAAAGAATTACTACACGGACCCCGCGGAGGACGCCATCACGATGGTCCGCCGCAGAAACATCATCTATGTGTCGTGAGACCGGCGCTTTTATTATAAGGAGAAGATATGTTGGATGTTGCGCTGCTCGGCACCGGCGGGATGATGCCTCTGCCGAAGCGATGGCTGACTTCCTGTTTGCTTCGCTTAAACGGGAACAGCGTTCTCATAGACTGCGGTGAGGGAACGCAGATTGCCCTTAAGGAACTGGGATGGTCCTGCAAGCCGATTGACACCATACTGATCACGCATTTTCATGCGGACCACATCGCGGGTCTCCCGGGGCTCCTTCTGACGATGGGAAATGCGGACCGGACGGAACCGGTGACCATCATCGGACCCAAGGGGATCGGAAATGTCGTAAGGGCGGCGAGAACCATCGCCCCGGAGCTTCCGTTTGAGACCGTTTCCAGGGAGATCAGCGGAAATGAGGAGACATTTGACATACACGGGCTCCGCGTGACCGCGTTCAGGGTCAATCACCGGGTGGTCTGCTACGCCTACAAGGCGGAGGTGCCGCGCCTCGGCAGGTTCGACGTGGAGAAGGCGAAGGCAAACGACATTCCGCTGAAATTCTGGAATCCCCTGCAGAAGGGCGCGATGATCGAATATGAGGGGCGGACGCTGACACCGGATATGGTGCTGGGAGAGTCCCGAAAAGGACTGAAGGTGGTCTATGCGACCGACACGCGGCCGACGAGGGACATCGTCCGGCACGCGCAGGGAGCGGATCTCCTCATCGCCGAGGGAATGTACGGCGAGCACGACAAGGAAGAGAAGGCAAGGAGCTGCAAGCACATGACGATGCAGGAGGCGGCCCGGATCGCGGCGGAGGCGGAGCCGAAGGAGCTCTGGCTCACGCACTACAGTCCGAGCCTCATCCGGCCGGACATCTATCTCGAGGAGCTGAAGAAGATTTTTCCGAACACGATCGCTGCGAGAGACGGGAGATGTACGAGCATTCTCTTCGAAGGGGAGGCCGGGCAGGAGGTGAAGCGCGCATGAGTGACGGGCATACGGATATCCTCGCCATCGAGACCTCCTGCGACGAGACTGCGGCGGCAGTCGTCCGGGACGGCAGGGAGGTTCTGTCGAGCATCATTTATACACAGATCGCGATGCACACGGTCTACGGAGGAGTCGTTCCCGAGCTGGCCTCGAGGGCGCACATCGAGAAGATCGACGCAGTCGTGCTTGCGGCGCTTGAGGAAGCGGGAAAGACGATATCGGATGTGGACGCGGTCGCCGTGACATACGGGCCGGGACTCGTAGGAGCCCTTCTCGTCGGAGTGGCGGAGGCGAAGGCGCTCGCCTGGGCTGCCAAAAAGCCGCTGATCGGCGTCAACCACATCGAGGGACATATCTCGGCAAACTATATCGAGCACCCGGACCTTGCACCCCCCTATCTCGGACTCGTCGTGTCGGGAGGGCACACCCATCTCATCATCGTCAGGGACTACGCCGAATTCGAGATCATCGGCAGGACGGTGGACGATGCGGCGGGGGAGGCCTTTGACAAGGTGGCGAGGGCCATCGGGCTCGGATATCCGGGCGGGCCGAAGATCGACGCCGCGGCGAAGGAGGGCGATCCCTTCGCCATTTCCTTTCCGAAGGCGAAGGTGCATCACTCGGAGTACGACTTCAGCTTCAGCGGCTTAAAGAGCGCCGTGCTCAACTACCTCAATCATGCGGAGATGACGGGGGAGGAGGTCCGCGCCTGCGACGTGGCGGCGAGCTTCCAGAGATCCGTGGTGGAGGTGCTTAAAGAGCACACGGTTCGCGCCGCGAAGGAATTCGGGATGCGCAAAGTGGCCCTCGCCGGCGGCGTGTCGGCGAACAGCGCCCTGAGGGAAGGAATGAGGAAGGCCGTCCTGGACGCGGGCTGTGAGCTCTTTGTGCCGTCCCCCGTTTTGTGCACGGACAATGCGGCGATGATCGGAGCCGCGGCATTTCACGAGTATGTGCGGGGCGTGCGCAGCGGCCTTGACCTGAACGCCGTCCCGGGGCTTAGGATCGGCGAGCGCTGAAGAAGAGGGGGAACCCTCAAGCGGATCCGGCCGCGAAAAGAGCTTAAGATGGGGCCGTTTCTTATTAAAAAACACGAACCTGTGATCCAGCTGGCCGGAAAAAGCGGCATATGAGGGATCAGGAAGGATGCGAGATGACTATAGCAATCGTCCTGGCAGCGGGTCGGGGAACGCGGATGGGGTCAAAGATCCCAAAGCAGTTTCTTGAGATCGACGGGGAGCCGATCATCGCGAAAACGCTGCGGGCATTTGAACAAAGCGATGTGATCGATGAGATCGTCCTCGTGACGTCGGAGGAGGCAATTGAATACTGCAGGAAGGAGATTGTCGGCCGCCTGGGCTTTCACAAGGTGGCCCGCATCGTCGCAGGAGGCAACGAGCGGTATGACTCCTCCTGGAACGGGCTCCTGGCGTGCCGCGAGCTCTTCGAGGCAGAGGATACGTGCGCGGAGTGCGGGCCGGACAAGGTGAACCCGGCTTCCTATGTCCCCTCGAAGTACAAGAACTGCTATGTGATGATTCATGACGGCGCGAGGCCTTACGTGACCGATGAGGTTCTTCGGCGCGCGAATAAGGCGGTCCGGATGTACGGCGCGGTGGCGGTCGGCATGCCCACGAAGGACACGGTCAAGATCGTCGACGCGGAGGGCTTTGCCGGCAGGACGCCGAAGCGGTCCAGCGTCTGGATCATCCAGACGCCGCAGGCATTTTCCTATGAACTGATCTTAAGCGCCAACGAGAAGGTCCGCGCGGAGAGCCGGATGACGGGCGTCACGGACGACGCGATGATCGTCGAGGCCTCCGGGCTTGCGCGGGTGAAGCTCGTGGAGGGATCCTACGCCAATATCAAAATCACAACGGCGGAGGACCTGTATCGTTTTTAATTAAAAAGGTTGCTGCCTGGGGTGACAATGGGGACTGCCCCCGCTGTCACCTTTTCCTGCATTACCACTTCACTGCCTTGACTTTGTAAAGCGGATTCCCTATAATATCTCTTTGCAAGTCATCTTCGAAGAAGGGGATTTCAATATGTCCAAATATCTGGTGAAGAGGATCCTGCTGGCGATCCTTTCTGTGCTGGTGATCTGTCTGATCACTTTTTTTGCTATGAATGCGGTTCCGGGAGGCCCGTTCAATTCCGAAAAAGCCCTCTCCGCGGCGACGAAAGCCGCACTCGAGAAGCGCTACAATCTGGACAAACCCGTCTTTACCCAGTTCCTTCTCTACATGGGAAATATTCTCCGCGGTGATTTCGGCGTGTCACTGAAGACGGGCCGCGAAATCACGGGGACGATCTTTGAGTGCTTCAAGGTCTCCGCGACGATCGGCGGACTTGCCGCACTCTGCGCACTGATTCTCGGCGTGGTGTTCGGCGCGATTGCCGCCCTCTTTAGGAACCGGTGGCCGGACCGCCTGATCATATTCATGACCACGCTCTTTACGGCGATGCCGTCTTTCGTGTTTGCCACGTTCCTTCTCATGATTTTCTGCATACAGCTGAAGCTCCTGCCGGTGTGGGATGCATCCAGCAAATCGCTGGTGCTGCCCGTCATCGCCCTGGCCGCGTATCCGACGGCTTACATCACCCGTCTGACGAAGACGAGTATGCTCGACGCGCTGGGACAGGACTACATCCGCACGGCGAGATCGAAGGGCGTGACCACAATTAAGGTGATCTTCAAGCATGCGCTCCGGAACGCGCTCATCCCGGTAATCACATACATCGGGCCGATGCTCGCCTACATCCTGACCGGATCCCTCGTGGTGGAGAACATCTTCACGATCGGCGGACTCGGGCAGCAGTTTGTCAAGTCCATCACCAACCGCGATTACCCGATGATCATGGCGACGACGATCTTCCTCGCCGTCATCATGGTTGTCATGAACCTCTTGAGCGACATCATGTACAAGGTCGTGGACCCGCGCATCAAACTGGATTAAGGAGGAGACGAAGATGGAACAATCGAATATGCCCAAAAAAGCTCCATTCAGCCTCCAGGTTGACCTGAGGAAGTTTGAGAAGGCGACGGACGAGGAAAAGAGACAGCAGGACGTCATGAGCGAGTCCACCACCTTCTTCAAGGACGGCATGAGGAAGCTCATGAGGAATCCTCTGGCGGTGGGATCGATCATCGTACTCATCCTGATCATACTGACAATCATCATTGCCCCGATGGTCGTGCCCTATGGGTACTCCGACATCATCAAGGTGGGGGGAAAGAGAGACAAGTCTGCGAAGAATCTGGCGCCATTTACCTATTCTTCCAAGGAAATCGAATACATGGACACGACGGGAGAGAAGCTCTTCCCACACATCATGGGCACGGACTCGATGTGCCGCGATTACTTCATCCGCGTGGTCTACGGCACAAGGATCTCCCTGACCGTCGGCCTCTTCGCGTCCATCCTCGTGCTCATCATCGGCGTCTTCTACGGCTCCGTTTCCGGATACTTCGGGGGGCGGGTGGACCTGATTATGATGAGAATTGTGGATATCATCTATTCGCTCCCTGACATGCTGATCATCATTCTCCTGTCCGTGGTGTTAAATGAGACGCTCGCGGACACGCAGAACCCGATCATCAAGTCCCTCGGAACGAATATGGTCTCCATCTTCATCGTCTTCGGCCTCCTCTAGTGGGTCGGCATGGCGAGGCTCGTCCGCGGCGAGATCCTGAAGATCAAGTCCAATGAGTATATCCTGGCGGCGAAGGCGGTCGGCGCCTCGTCGGGCCGCATCATCCGAAGCCACGTCATTCCGAACTGCCTGTCCGTCATCATCATCACGACGGCGCTGCAGATCCCGTCGGCGATCTTCACGGAGAGCTTCCTCTCCTTCGTCGGCATGGGCGTCAAGGCACCGATGCCGTCCCTCGGATCACTGGCCAATGCGGCGCGGGAGGGCCTGCAGAGCTATCCTTTGCAGCTCGTCTTCCCGGCGGTCACAATCGTCCTCATCGTACTGGCGTTCAACCTGCTCGGAGATGGACTAAGAGATGCATTTGACCCGAAACTGAGGAGGTAAGAGCTATGGCTGGAAATGAAAAGAAACCGCCCCTTCTTGAGGTGATTGACCTGCACACCTCCTTCACGACGGACAAGGGCGAAGTGCAGGCCGTAAACGGCGTAAATTTTGTTCTCGAGGAGGGAAAGACCCTCGGCATCGTCGGCGAGTCCGGCTCCGGCAAGTCGGTCACGGCCTACTCGATCATGCAGATTCTGGAGGGGAACGGCCACATCACTGCCGGAAAGATCCTTTTCCAGGGTGAGGACATCACGAAATACACCGCGAAGCAGATGAACATCTTCCGCGGACAGAAGTGCGCCATGATCTTTCAGGATCCGATGACTTCCCTCAACCCGGTCTACACGGTGGGAGACCAGATCATGGAGGCGATCCGCATCCACTCCGACAAGTCGAAGCAGGAGGCCAGGGAGGCCGCGATTGAGATGCTGAAACTCGTCGGCATCAACGACGCGGAGCGCAGGATGAAGCAGTACCCCCACGAGCACTCCGGCGGCATGCGCCAGAGAGTCATGATCGCGATGGCCCTGGCATCCGAGCCGTGGATCCTGATTGCGGACGAGCCGACGACGGCTCTCGATGTGACGATCCAGGCACAGATCCTCGAGCTCATGCAGGATCTGCAGAAGAAGCTCAATATGGCCATCATCATCGTCACGCACGACCTGGGCGTCATCGCGCAGATGGCGGACGAGATCGTCGTGATGTACGGCGGCAGGATCTGCGAGAGAGGCACGGCGGACGACATTTTCTACCGCCCGGCCCACGAGTACACGAAAGGCCTTCTTCACTCGATCCCGAGAGTGGACAATATGAAGGAGAAGCTGGTTCCGATCGGCGGAAACCCGATCAATCTGCTGAATCTGCCGAAGGGCTGTGCCTTCTGCGCGCGCTGCGACGAGGCCATGAAGATCTGCATCGAGGAGGTTCCGCCCGAGCTGCGCATGCCCGACGGACATCTTGCCTCGTGCTGGATGAATGTCAAGAATCATAACTACGTGGAGGTATCCGAGGATAATGAGTGAGAATCGCAGCGAATACCTCGTGGAAGTGGAGGACCTGAAGGAATATTTCCCGATCCGCACGGGCTTTGCAAAGACGACGATGCTGAAGGCCGTGAACGGAGTCAGCTTCAAAATCAGAAACGGCGAGACGCTCGGCCTCGTCGGGGAGTCCGGCTGCGGCAAGACGACGGTCGGGCGCACGCTTTTAAGACTCTACAAGCCGACGGGAGGCCGCATCCTCTTCGAGGGAAATGAAGTAAACGACAAGAACATGCGGGAATACCGGAAAGAGATGCAGATGGTGTTCCAGGATCCCTATTCGTCTCTCGATCCCCGCATGACGGTTGAGGATATCATCGGCGAGCCGCTCGACGTCCACAAGCTCTACACCACCAAGGCGGAGAGAAGAGATAAGGTGCTCAATTTGATGAGCCTCGTCGGTCTCAACGCGGAGCACGCGACGAGATACGTGCATGAGTTCTCCGGAGGCCAGAGACAGAGAATCGGCATCGCGAGAGCTCTCGCCGTGGATCCTAAGTTCATCGTCTGCGACGAGCCGGTGTCAGCGCTCGACGTCTCGATTCAGGCCCAGGTGATCAACATGTTCGAGGAGATCCAGGAGAAGCTCGGGGTGGCATACCTCTTCATCGCGCACGACCTCCTGATCGTCCACCACATCTCCGACCGCATTGCGGTGATGTATCTGGGAAGAATCGTGGAGATGGCGGAGGCGGATGAGCTGATGTCAAATCCGATGCATCCGTATACGGAGTCCCTCCTTTCTGCCGTTCCGATCCCGGATCCGGAGACCGCGAGGAAATCGAAGCGGATTATCCTTGAGGGCGACGTGCCCTCCCCGCTCAATGTGCCGTCGGGCTGCCCGTTCCGCACGCGCTGCCGCTATGCGACGGAGAAGTGTGCCGGGGAAGTGCCTCCGCTCACCGACAGGGGCGGCGGTCATATGGTCGCCTGCTTTAAGAAGTGAAAAAGGAGCTGCTGCCCGGGCGCCGCTTTGGTACAGCTTACAAGCAAAGGAATACCAAGTGCGAAAGCACGGTAGATATACAACAAGGGGGTGCATCTGCACTTCCAGAACAAAAAGGAGGATTTTCCATGATGAAGAAGTTCTTATCCATCGGACTTGCGGCAGCGACGACAGTCGGCATGATCGCTTCTCCCGTAGCGGCGAACAGCCTCTATGACTCCCCGCTGTACCCGAGCCCCGAAGGCGTCGAGCTGCAGCCCGCTTCCTACAATGAGGCAGCTCCGGACTGGACGGAGTATGACGAGCTGATCGCTGAGATCAAGTCCAACATTCCGGCCGACGAGCGCGTAGCGAAGATGCACGCCGCGGAAGATATCCTTATGGAGACGGGCGCCGTCAGCCCGATCTACTACTACAATGACCTGTATCTGCAGAAGACCGACGTGGAAGGCATCTACGCCAACCTCTTCGGCTTCAAGTATTTCCAGTTTGCGACTCTCCCGAGAGACGTCCTCAAGATCAACCTGGCTTCCGAGCCCGCGAAGCTTGATCCGGCCCTCAACTCCTCCGTCGACGGCGCCTGCATCATCTGCAACACCTTCAGCGGCCTCTATGCCTATAACGAGGAAGGAGATCTCGAGCCGGCCTGCGCTGATCCGGAGAATCCATTTGAAGTTTCCGACGACGGCATGACCTACACCTTCCATCTCCGCGACGGCCTGAAATGGTCCGACGGCTCTCCGGTCACGGCCGGTGACTTCGAGTACGCATGGAAGAGAGCGGCAAAGGACGAGACCGGCGCCGACTACGGCTACCTCTTCACGGACACATTCGCTTATGACGGCGACGAGATCGACGTCAAGGCCGAAGACGATGTGACGCTCGTTGCCACACTTGCGGCTCCGTGCGCATACTTCCTTGACCTGGCTGCGTTCCCGGCGTTCTATCCGGTTCCGCAGTCTGCAGTAGAGGAAGCAGATCCGGAAGGCATCAACCCCGGCGCATGGGCATCTGAGGCCGGCTACATCACAAACGGCGCTTACACCGTTGACAGCTGGACTCACGAGGAGTCCCTCGTTCTTAAGAAGAACGAAAACTGGTATGACGCGGACAAGGTGGAGGTCGAAGAGATCGACATGATGCTGAGCGCTGACGACACAGCGATCTTCGCGGCTTACAACAGCGGCGACCTTGACTTCGCCGACACGGTTCCGACCAACGAAATCGCTGCCATCAAGGACAACGAGGACTTCCACGTCATCGACAACCTCGGCACATACTACGTGGCATTCAACGTCAACAGCGACCTCTTCGAGGGCAAGACGGTTGAGGAAGCCGCCAACATGAGAAAGGCATTTGCAATCCTCATCGACCGCGACTACATCATCGAGAACGTCGGCCAGACGGAGCAGAAGTGCGCGACATCCTTCATCCCGGCAGGTATGGCGGACGGCAACGGCGACGTCTTCAAGCAGAATACCGACAGCTACTCCTTCCCGATCCCCGAAGCTGAGGGCTACTTCCCCGAGGAGCTTCAGGAGAATTCCGTGGATGAGGCCATCGCACTCCTTGAGAGCGCAGGATTTGAGTTCGAGGACGGCGTCCTCTCCGACGCTACACCGATCTCTGTCACATATCTGACAAACGACGGCACAGGCCATATCGCCATCGCCGAGGCGATCCAGCAGGATCTCGCCGAGATCGGCATCGACATGAGCATCGAGACCCGCGAGTGGAACGTCTTCCTCGATGAGAGAAAGCAGGGCCACTTCGACTTCGCTCGTGAGGGCTGGCTCGCTGACTACAACGACCCGATCAACATGCTCGAGATGTGGCAGACAAGCTC
>CADCPJ010000125.1 GCA_902803245.1 uncultured Lachnospiraceae bacterium
ATTCTTGATGGCCTTGGCGATATAGGAATTGAAGTTGTCCGTGGATGAATAGATGCCTGCGCCGAGAATCGGGAGATCATCCGCTGCCGCGGTCATCGCAGATCCTGCGAGCATGCCGACTGCCATCGCACCGGTAAGAACCAGACTGATGAGTTTCTTCATTGTGTGTCCTCCTTTTTTGTAAGTGGCATGAGGCGTGCCTCCTGCCGTTTTGATTAATCCTGCGGGAACCTCTCGCGTCCCCGTTTTGCTCTTGCTGCATTCTTTATAACCGATGCGGCGCGCGGCGGACAACTTGCTGTTTTTAGATTTGGGGTGTCACTTTTTGGGAGTGTGTTCTTAAGGCCGCTTTCTCCCTTAAGATTCGAAGAAAACGTGCTACAATGTGCTTTAGAACCGATGATGACACAGCAGACAAGCTTCAAAAGCGACAGGAAGAAAACGATGCTGAAAGTACTAATTGCAGACGACGAAGTAAAAGTCATCCAACTCATCGAGTACCTCGTGGACTGGTCCGCCTTCGACATGGAAATCGTCGGGCGTGTCCACGACGGAGAGAAGGCGCTTGAGATGATCTGCTCCCTTGAGCCGGACGTCGTGATCACGGACATCCGCATGCCGGGCATGATCGGCATCGAGCTCGTGCAGAAGACGCAGGAGGCCGGCCTTCATCCTTTCTTTGTCATGATCAGCGGCTACAGTGAATTCGAATATGCGCAGAAAGCCATCCAGCTCGGCGTCGAGGACTATCTCTTAAAGCCGCTGCGCAAAAAGGACCTGGAAGCCGTCCTCGGCAAAATCCTCGAGAAGAGGCGCGTCGAGACGGAGACGAGCGAAGCGCTCGGCGCGCTCACAAAGACGACGAAGCAGGCGAAGAGCAAGCTCCTAACCGACGTCCTCGTCAATCAGGACCTGACGGTTTTCGATCTCTCCCGCGAATCTTTCTATGAGCGATACGGCTTCCATCTTCCGGGATCTTATACGGAGTGCGTGGTCACGCATCTCTTTCCGGGCATGGCGCGCGGGGGCGAGACGGGCACGGACGATCTCCGTTTCATCCTGCCAAAGCTTGAGGAGCTCGAGGAGGCGCGTCTGCAGCCGCACTGCCACGAATTAATTTCCACGGTGCACCACAATGAGATCATCTCTCTCGTCAACCATGAGGAGGCGCACAAGGTTCACATCCTCGAGGAGCTGAACAAGCTGAAGATCAGCGTTCTGAATTACAGGAGCATAAGCCCCGATCTCCGGATCGCGATCGGCGTAAGCAAGCCTGTCTCTTCCATCCGGCAGATCCCCTCCGCGTATCTGGACGCGAAGCAGACACTGGCCATGCGCTTTGTGGATGAAGACCGCTTTGTCTTCCTGAGCGAAGATTTCTTCCGCACGGAGGACGCGGCCAGAAGCCTGCTCACATCGAACGCCCGCAAGACGCTTCTTACCAGAATCGAGCTCATGGATGCGGACGGGTACGCATCTCTCGCCGAAGAGCAGTTTGCCCTCCTTAAGGAGCATCTGAAGGAAACAGGGTTTCTGCGGGACTCTTACAAGGAGCTCTGCGAGCTCTTTATCTTCGGGCTGCGTGTCTTTGAGGATCTGCCATCTGAGCTGACCGCATCCGCCGCCGCGCTCGAACCGGCCTTTAACCTGGTGTATACCTTCAGCGGCCTTCAGGCTTATTACATCGACACCTGCCGGAACGTGCTGCTCCGCTGCGCGGACGAGAAGAAGGCGATGGAGGACAAGCCCATCCGCCAGGCGAAGCAGTTTATCCAGGAGCATTATAACGAGGCGATCTCCCTCGAGACCGTCAGCAGCGAGGTCGGCTTTAACCCGGCCTACTTCTCCACGATCTTCAAGAAATCGACCGGGCAGAATTTCATGGATTACATCAAGGAAATCCGGATTGATCACGCCAAGGACCTGCTCGTCCGGACACACATGGACGTGGCCGCCGTCGCGCAGGCCGTCGGCTACACGGACATCAAGTACTTCACGAAGCTGTTCCGGAAAATGACGAGCCTTACACCTACGGATTACCGCAAGCTGTACGGGTAACAGGGAGGGACTTCTCATGGCCAGGAAGCGAACCTTATTCTCAAAGCTGACAGGGCAGTTTTTCCTTGCGCTCGCATCCGTTGCTGTCCTCATCGCAGGGTTGATCGCCATCTTGCTCACCGGGTGGAACCGGCGCCTCGTCATGGTCTTTTTGTGCATCGGCATCGTCACAGCCGCCGCATCGCTGCTCTTATACCTGATGAGAACCCTGCCCGAGAGCCGCCGCTACAGCCATCTCACCCGGCGCTTCCGCGACGGGGAGATCTACCAGGACTATATCCGCGGCATCGACGGGCTCTTTCCTTATCTCAAGGAAGATATCGACCGGCTGGACGCCCTGATCGACCGCCAGAACATCATGCAGCTGTCGACCAAGCAGGCGGAATTTCTCGCGCTGCAGAATCAGATCAACCCGCATTTCCTCTACAACACGCTGGACTCCATCCGCGGCGACGCTCTGGCGGCCGGGGCGCAGTCGATCGCCGACATCACGGAGGCGCTGTCCACCTTCTTCCGCTACACGATCACGGAGACCAGGAATCTCGTGACGATCGGCGAGGAGCTCGAAAATGTCCACAACTACTTCGTGATCCAGCAG
>CADCPJ010000126.1 GCA_902803245.1 uncultured Lachnospiraceae bacterium
AACGTGGCGCAGGCTGCGCACTGCGCCACGAGACTGCGCCTTGTCATCAAGGACAACAGCAAAGTGGACAGGGAATATCTCGACAGCATGGACGGCGTCAAGGGCATGTTCGAGTCCAACGGACAGCTTCAGCTCATCATCGGAACCGGCGCGGTCAATAAGGTTTACGACGAGTTCCTGGACATCACTGGTATGACGGCCGCGACGAAAGACGACGTGAAAGCGGCCGCTGCGGCGAAACAGCCTCTTTGGAGGAGACTCTTAAAGCCTATCGGCGACGTCTTCGTGCCGATCCTTCCGGCGATCGTCGCCTCCGGCCTCCTCATGGGCCTCGTCGAGGCCCTCGGCAGGATCCCCGGCCTCAATTTCGCGGGGACAGACTGGTACGCCTTCCTTGATATGATGGCCAACACGGCCTTCGCGTTCCTGCCGGTTATCGTCGCGGTCTCCGCGGCGCGCGTCTTCGGCGGCAATCTGTTCCTCGGCGCGGTCATAGGCCTTATGATGGTTCACACGAGCCTCTTAAATGCCTGGCTGGCCGGAAACCCTGAAGCGATCAACAGCTTCTTCGGCGTGACGGACGGCATCATCCCGACCTGGAACCTCTTCGGAAATATTAAGATCGGCAGCTATACCCTGGGGTCGATCACGAGGGTGGGCTATCAGGGGCACGTCATCCCCGTCATGATTGCCGTCCTCTTCATGAGCAAGCTGGAGACATGGCTCCACAAGCATGTCCCGGAGATGATCGATCTCTTCATCACTCCTTTGTGCACCGTGTTCTGCACATCCCTTTTCACATTCGTAGTGATCGGACCGATCTTCGGAGCGCTTGAAAACGTGGTGCTCCAGGGTGCCCAGATCCTTGTCCGCAACCCCGTCGGGGCCTGCGCGATGGGTGCTCTCTATCCCGTCACGGTCGTCATGGGACTCCACCACATGTACAATGTCATCGAGGCCGGCATGCTCTCCTCCGCAGGGCTCAACACCTGGATGCCAATCGCCTCGGCTGCCAATTTCGCCCAGTTTGGCGCCTGCCTTGCGGTCGGTCTCAAGTGCCGCAGCGCAAAGACCAGGTCCGTGGCCATCCCGTCCTCGCTGTCCGCGGCTCTCGGCATCACGGAGCCTGCGATCTTCGGCATCAATATGAGGTTCTTAAAGCCCTTCGCGGCCGGCATGATCGGCGGCGCGGCCGGTGCGGTCTTCGGGGCGCTTACCGGCATCGGCGCGACTTCCTACGGCGTCACGGGCATCCCCGGCTATCTGACCATTAACAATATCCCGGTTTACACGGGACTCCTCCTCATCTCCGGCGGCGTCGCTTTCGTGATCACATGGGTGATCTGGAGGGAAGGGGAGAAGCCGTCTGAAAAGGCAAGGACCGCATCCGCGCCGGCGCCGGCAGCAGCGGCGGCAGCCTCTTCGCAGAAGGCTCAGCCTGCATCTGACAGCAAGATCATCAGCAAGGTCGTCATGAGCTGCTCCGCGGGCGAGATTCACGCCCCCTGTGAGGGCAAGGTGAAGAACTACACGGAGATCCCGGACGAGACATTTGCCTCGGGCGTCCTCGGGGAGGGCGTCGGAATTGAGCCAGCGGAGGAATACATCTATGCTCCGTTTGACGGAAAGGTCTCCACGGTGGCCGAGTCCAAACACGCGATCGGCATCACGGGCGCAGGAGACATGGAGCTTCTCATTCACGTCGGCGTGGACACGGTCACCATGAACGGCGACGGCTTCACACCTTACGTCAAGGAAGGCGACGAGGTGAAGGCCGGCCAGATGCTGCTCCATTTTGACAGGAAGAAGATCGCTGCGGCGGGTCATCCCGACATGGTAGTGACGCTCCTTACCAACTCCGAGGATATGGAGAACTTTAAGGTTAAGCTGTAAATGCGCTGAATTTGTGGTTTTCGCTTAAGCCGGGAGAAAGGAGCAGATCTATATGGAAGCGATCAAAGGGACGGCTTCATACAAGGGCATTGCGATCGGCCGCATCGCCGAGATGGAGAAGGACGACGCCGTCGTGAGGCGCGTTCATATCGATGATGCGGATGCCGAGACAGTAAGATACGTCGCGGCGAAAGAGAAAGCCCAGGAGCAGCTCATGCTCCTTAAGGATAAGGCGCTGAAAGAGGCCGGAGAGGCGCAGGCGGAGATCTTCGAAGCGCACTCGATGTTCCTCGACGACTTCGATGACTCTGTCATAAACATCATCCGCACCCAGATGGTCAATGCGGAGTACGCCGTGGCGGAGACGGGGGACAACATTTCCGAGATGCTCTCCGCCATGGAGGACAACCCCTATATGCAGGCGCGCGCCGGGGACGTGACGGACGTGGCGAACCGCGTGATCCGTATCTTAAGCGGCAGGGAGATTTCGGGAAATGAGTTCAGCGAGCAGGTGATCCTCATTTCCGATGATCTGACCCCCTCGGAGACCGTGCAGCTCGACAAGTCCAAGGTGCTCGCATTTGTCACGAGGGAAGGCTCCGCCAACTCCCACACCGCAATTCTCGCCAGGACGATGAACATCCCGGCCCTGTGCCGGACCAGCGTCCCGAAGGAGGCGGCCGGCAGGATGGGCATCGTCGACGGCTTCGCCGGCATCATCTACGTGGATCCCGACGAGGACACCCTGAAGAAATACGAGCAGATGCTTCTTAGCGAGAGGGAGAAGAAGGAGCTGCTCCTGGAACTAAAAGGAAAGGACACCGTCACGAAGTCCGGCAGGAAGGTCAGGCTCTATGCGAACATCGGGGGGATCGGCGACCTTAGCTACGCGCTTCAAAATGACGCCGCCGGCATCGGACTCTTCCGCTCGGAGTTCCTCTACCTGCAAAATGACGATTTCCCGGGCGAGGACGAGCAGTTCAGGGCCTACCGGACCGTCGCAGAGATGATGGCGGGGAAGGAAGTCGTGATCCGCACGCTGGATATCGGAGCGGACAAGCAGATCGACTACTTCAAGCTGGACAGGGAAGAGAACCCGGCGCTCGGCTGCCGCGCGATCCGCATCTGCCTGACACGGGAAGACATCTTCCGCACACAGCTGCGCGCGCTCTACCGGGCATCTGCCTACGGCAATATCTGCATCATGTTTCCGATGATCATATCCGTATGGGAAGTGGAGCGGGCCCTGAAGATCGCGGAAGAGGTGAGGCACGAGCTCGCCTCAAAGAGCATTCCGTACAAAGAAGTGCCGATCGGGATCATGATCGAGACGCCGGCCGCCGTTCTCATCGCCGATGAGCTCGCGGAGCTCGTCGACTTCTTCAGCATCGGGACCAACGACCTGACGCAGTACACGCTGGCGATCGACCGCCAGAACCAGAAGCTGGACCGCTTCTTCATCCCGCACCATCCGGCCGTCCTTAAGGCCATTTCGATGACGATCGAGGCGGGGCACCGCCACAACATATGGGTCGGCATCTGCGGCGAGCTCGGCGCGGATCCGGAGCTCACGGAGCAGTTTGTGAGGATGGGAATCGATGAGCTCTCGATGAGCCCGTCGTCGATCCTCCCGGTCAGGAAAATCATAAGAGAGATGGATTGATTGTCAAGCGATATGAGAAGAAAAAAGGTGACACTGGGGACTGTCCCCAATGTCACCTTTTTTGTCAGATCACGTAGTCATTCTGAGCGGAGAGCTGCTCGTTCATGAGGTCCTCCAACGTGACGCTGTCTACATACTTGTTGATCACATCCCTGAGTCCCTCCCAGAAGGAGATGGTGGGGCACTCGTCCGCTCTCGGGCAGTCAACGAAATCGCCGCTCGAAAGGCACACGGTCGGAGCCAGAGGTCCTTCCACGACGCGCAGGATGTCTCCGCAGGTATACTCCGACGGGTGCCTGGCGAGGCGGTAGCCTCCGCTCGAACCCCTAAGGGAGAGCACGTAGCCCGCTTTGGCGAGGGGGGAGATGATCTGCTCCATGTATTTTAATGTGATATCCTGCCTTCCGGCGATATCTTTGAGCGGTACCAGCTCCCCGGAGTTGTGAAGGGCGAGATCAAGCATGATGCGCAGAGCATATCTTCCTTTTGTCGAAACTTTCATGGCACACCTCGTCTAAACCCAAATATTCCTAGCACAAAACTATGAATATAGGATACCTCATCCGACAAGGATTTGCAAGACCACTCCCGAAAGAATTGAGATGAAGAGAAGAATCACCGTGATGAGCAGGTTCTCCGTCTTGTCCCTGTTTGTGCGCCACAGGACGAGAAGACCCAGCCCGGCGGCGGAGCACAGCCCGGAGATCGCCGAGCCGAAGCTGATCACCCCGTCGACAAAGAGCTGCGTGAGGATCACCGAGGCGGCGCAGTTCGGGATGAGGCCTATGAATGCCGCCAGGACAGGCTGGAAGACCGAGTTCGCGAGAAGAATTCTGGAGAGGTTCTCCATGCCTATGAGCTCGAGCAGCAGATTCAGGGCGAAAGTAAAGAGGAAGAGGAAGAGCAGGACTTCCCCCGTGCGCTTGAGGGCCGCTTTCAGGATTCCGCCTTCCTCCGTGCTGCACTCGCTGTGGTCGATCCTGTGCTCCTTTGACTTGTCCGGGAAATGGTACTTTGCGCGGAGGAGACGATCCAGAAAGAACACGAGATATCCCCCGATGAGACCGATCGTGATCTTTGTCAGGATGAGGAGGCCCACCTCCCTTATATATTCCGGGTTGGACAGAAGGATGATGATCGCCTCGTCCGAGGTGGACAAAAAGACCGCGAGCAGTGTCCCGAGGCTGATGACCCCTCCGGCGTAGAATTCGGACGCCATGATGGAAAAGCCGCACTGGGGGACGCAGCCGAGCGCTGCGCCGACGGCCGGACCGAAACCTCCGGCGTCTCTCAGGGCGCTTCTCATTTTTTCGGAGGCGCGGTGCTCTAAGGCCTCGAGGAGAAGAAATGCCACAAAGAGGAAGGGAAGGTCCTTCAGACAGTCTTTCGCGGCGTCGAGTAAGACATCTAAGATCATATGACTCCTAAACAAGGTTTTAAGCTTTCTGACGTGACCGGAGAATTCACTTTAAGGAACAGCTGCCGATCCTTAAAGTACAGTATAGCATATTTGCGGGGAGCAATACAGGCTCTTAATAATTGCAGAATTTCTTTAAAATCTCTGCTTGACAGAGCGAGATAGTCTGTTATAATTCATATAAAC
Source organism: uncultured Lachnospiraceae bacterium (assembly GCA_902803245.1). Classification (GTDB taxonomy): domain Bacteria; phylum Bacillota; class Clostridia; order Lachnospirales; family Lachnospiraceae; genus Chordicoccus. The sequence goes on from CADCPJ010000126.1 coordinate 5,160, forward strand.
ACGCTAGGTAATGTAGGAAAGGAGAATCAGTCATGTCAAATATCTATAAAAACGCATCCGAACTCATCGGCAGGACTCCGCTCGTGGAATTCGTCAACATTGAGAAGGAACTGGGACTTAAGGCGAAGATCCTCGCCAAGCTCGAGTACTTCAACCCGGCGGGCTCCGTGAAGGACCGCATCGCGAAGGCGATGATCGAGACGGCGGAGAAGGAGGGAAAGCTCTCTTACGGCTCCGTGATCATAGAGCCGACCTCGGGAAACACCGGCATCGGCCTTGCCTCCATCGCCGCGGCGAAGGGGTACCGCATCATCCTGACGATGCCCGAGACGATGAGCGTGGAGCGCAGAAACATCCTCAAGGCTTACGGCGCGGAGATCGTGCTCACGGACGGCTCGAAGGGAATGAAGGGAGCCATCGAGAAGGCAAATGAGCTGGCGGCGGAGACGAAAGGAGCCTTCATACCGGGGCAGTTTGTAAACCCTGCGAACCCCAGGGCCCACTATGAGACGACGGGGCCGGAGATCTGGGAGGACACGGACGGGCAGCTCGACCTCTTCATAGCGGGCGTGGGCACGGGAGGAACGCTCACGGGCACGGGGTCCTTCCTGAAGGAGAAGAACCCGAAGATTGAGATCTATGCCCTGGAGCCGGCATCTTCCCCGGTCCTGAGCGAGGGACACGGCGGACCGCACAAGATCCAGGGAATCGGCGCCGGCTTCGTCCCGGATGTCCTTGACACGTCCATCTACAGCGGCGTTGTGACCGTGAAAAATGAGGACGCATTTGAGACCGCGAAGCTCATCGCCAAAAAGGAAGGGGTGCTGGTCGGCATCTCCTCGGGAGCGGCTTACTTCGGAGCTCTGCAGCTCGCAGGAAAGCCCGAAAATGCAGGCAAGACGATCGTCGTCGTTCTCCCGGATTCCGGTGACAGGTATTATTCGACACCGCTCTTCCAGGAGGCCTGAAGAACCGCAGAAAGAGGCGCAGAGCGTCCCCAAGTGCGGGGACGCGGAGTAATTGCTGACATTTAAAAAAACCGATTATGCCATATTGTGAACCCTTTCAAAAACGCAGTGGAGGACAGCTTTAAGCTGCCCTCCACTGTGCTTTTGTTTCTCAATTGACGGATCAAGAAGCGCGGTGTTATGATAGAAATGCATTCATTTCACCTCACAAACAAGCATAAGGAGGATCCTATGAAGAACACTCTGAAGAAAGCTCTTGCTCTCGTCTGCACAGCCGGTATGGCCGCGGGCATGATGACAGCTCCCGTCATGGCTGACGACGCGGGAAAGTCCTTAAGCATCTGCATCATTACGTCGAGCGGCGTGGATGACGGCTCTTTCAACCAGGACTGCTACAACGGCATACTCGCGTTCCTTGAGGATCATGACGACTGCACGGTCTCCGACATCAAAGAAGGCGACTACGCCCAGCTCGTTCCCACGGTTGAGAAGTCCGCAGGGGACTTCGACGTGTTTGTCCTTCCCGGCTTCAACTTTGCGGCGATCGGCGACATCGTCAAGAGCAACCCGGACAAGTACTATATCGTGGTGGACTCCACGATCCAGGACAGCGAGGGGAATCCCGTCACGGCGGACAACGTCTACACCATGACCTTCAAAGAGGAGGAATCCGGCTTCTTCGCGGGACTTGCGGCTGCTCTCACGACGACATCCAATAAAGTCGCTGTCGTGAACGGCATGGCGTTCCCCTCCAATGTCAACTACGAATTCGGGTTTATGAGCGGCGTCAACTACGCCAATATGAACTTCGGGACAACTGCCGAGATCGTCGAGCTTCCCTCCTACGCGGGAACGGACCTCTTCGGAAACAACGTCGGCGGAAACTATGTCGGCGACTTCGCGGACGAAGCGACCGGCAAGGTCGTCGGTGAGGCCCTGATCGAAGAGGGCTGCGACGTGATCTTCGTGGCGGCAGGCGCCTCCGGAAACGGGGTCTTCACTGCGGCCAAGGAAGCGAGCGGCGTCTACGTGATCGGCTGCGACGTCGACCAGTATGACGACGGCGTAAGCGGCGACGGCAACGTCATCCTCACCTCCGTCCTCAAGGTCATGCACAGCAACGTGACGAAGCAGCTCGAGGCGATCTATGACGGGACGTTTGCAGGAGAGGACGCGCTCCTTGGCGCCGACACGGATTCCACCGGCTTCGTCTCCGAGGAGGGACGCCATCAGTTAAGCGAAGACGCCGTAGAGAAGATGACGGCCTGCTACGAGCTCTTGAAAGCCGGTGAGATCTGCCCGGCTTCCAGCACACAGTATGCGGTGGACGATTTCCCGGGACTCAACTGAAGCATAAGATGAGGGCAGGCATGCCTTAAGTAGCAGCTTAAGGGCAGGCATGCCCCTTTTAAGTCCGGCCTCCCTGCCTTATATAAAGGCAGAGAGGCCTTTTACGCCGCAGATAAGACAAACCGAAATGTTCCGCTTTATGCTTATCAAAGGCATCCCGGGCGGAGGCATTTTCGTTCACGACGATAATGACTATCACAACGATAATGACTATCACAGCGATAATGACTATCACGACGATAAGAGGCGGTTATGTCAGAATATATTGTTGAGATGCGCCGCATCACAAAGCGCTTCCCCGGCATTGTGGCCAATGACGATGTCAGCATAGGAATCCGCCGCGGCGAAGTGTACGCTCTCCTCGGAGAGAACGGGGCGGGGAAGTCCACGCTCATGAGCATGCTGTTCGGCATGTACGAGCCGGACGCCGGAGAGATCCTGATTGACGGGGAGAAGGTCGTCTTCCACTCCTCCAACGACGCCGCGGCGCGCAATATCGGCATGGTGCACCAGCATTTTAAGCTGGTGGACAACTACACGATCGCGGAGAACATCGTTCTCGGGATCGAGCCGATGACGAGGAAGTTCGGAATCTTTCCCTGCGTGGATATAAAGAAGGCCAACGAGGAGATCGCGGAGCTCTCGAAGCGGTACGGTCTCGAAGTGAACCCCTTGGACAGGATCGAAGATGTGCCCGTAAGCGTCAGGCAGAGGGTGGAGATCCTCAAGATGCTCTACCGCAAGGCCGAGATCATGATCTTCGATGAGCCGACGGCCGTCCTCACGCCGCAGGAGATCGACTTCCTGCTCGGGATCATCGACGGGCTTCGGAGGGACGGGAAGACCATCATCCTCATCACCCACAAGATGGAGGAGATCAAGCGGATTGCCGACCGCTGCGCCATCCTCCGACACGGCAGGCTGATCGATGTGCGGAATGTGGCGGACACATCCATCCAGGAGATGGCCAACATGATGGTGGGGCGCCAGGTGAACATGAGCCAGGCCAAGGACGAGCCCGTTTTCCGCGATGAAGTGCTGAAGGTCGAGCACATGACGGTGAAAAATGAGCACCATTTCGACGTCGTAAGCGACGTCTCGTTCTCCGTCCGCGGCGGGGAGATCTTCGCCATCGCGGGCGTCTCGGGAAACGGACAGACCGAGATCGCGGACGCCATCGCGGGCCTCATTAAGATCGCGGAGGGAAGGATTGTGCTTTCCGGCAGGGAGATCACGGCCCTTCCGGTCAGGGAGAGGGCGGAGGCCGGAATCTCATACATTCCCGAGGACCGCCAGGGCACGGGCGTCGTCATGGACTTTACATTAAGGGACAATCTGGCGCTTCGGGAGTACTACAAGGAGCCGTTCTCCGGGAAGGGCATCCTCCATTTTGAAGCGTTTGAAAAATATGCGGATGAGCTGATCTCAAAGTATGACATCCGGAGCGCCGAGGAATCGAAGACCATAATGAGGTCAATGTCCGGCGGAAACCAGCAGAAAGCCATCGTCGGACGGGAGATCGAGGAGCACGCGAAGCTCATCATCTTCGTGCAGCCCACGCGGGGGCTCGACATCGGCGCCATCGAGAACATCCACAGGCACATCCTTGCGGAGAGGGAGAGAGGCGCCGCCATCCTTCTTATATCCCTCGAACTCGATGAGATCATGGCTCTGGCGGACACCATCGGCGTCATATACAGCGGGCAGCTCTTAAAGATTGCGCCTGCCTCCTCCCTGACATCGCACGACGTCGGGAGATACATGATGGGGGTGAAGGAAGCATGAAAACAAAGAGACATATTCTCTCGAGCCGTCTTGACGGGAAGTACGCGTCGGTCTGGGTGTCCGTGCTGGCGGTCGTCCTCACCCTGATCACGTCCGGTATCATTCTTCTCCTCATGGGGAAGAATCCTTTGACAGCATTTTACAGCTTCCTGCAGGGCTGCGGGCTCGCGCCGAAGGCCAACTACGGGGGCGGCAGCGGGATGCTGTCGGACCTGTCCGATTTCCTCAACTATCTCGCCCCGATGCTGCTGGCCTCTCTGGCCTTCATCGTCGGCTTCAAGGCCGGCCTCTTCAATATCGGGATAGCGGGCCAGATGCTGCTCTCCGGTTTTGCCGCGACCGTCATCGTCGGCTACAACAGGAGCCTCCCCGCGGGACTTGCGAAGCCCCTGGTGGCAGTGATCGGAATAGCCGTCGGAGGAGCTGCCGGAGCCCTCGTGGGATTCTTAAAGTACCGCTTCAACATCCACGAGGTGGTCTCAACGATCATGATCAACTACATCATCAGCTACCTGACGGGGTTCTTCATCAACAATCATTTCGTCGACATGCTGACGAGGACGAGCCGCATCTGCTCCCCCGAGAGCCGGCTCACGCTGACCGGGGTGCAGATCGCCGGGGTGAACTGCAAGGTGCCGTTTGGCATCGTGATCGCCCTTATCATGGCGTTTGCCGTGCAGTTTATCTTCGAGCGGACATCCTTCGGCTTTGAACTGAAAGCGGTGGGCCGGAACATAAAGTGCGCGAAGTACATCGGCATCGGGGTCGGAAAGAGCCTCGTCCTGTCCATGACTTTCTCGGGCGTGCTGGCGGGACTTGCGGGCGTGACCTATTACCTCGGCTACACCAACACGATCATCCCGAAGACCCTGGTCGGGATGGGCTACGACTCCATCTCGGTTGCCCTCCTCGGAAATGCCTCTCCCGTGGGCTCGATCTTCGCGGCCTTCATCGTCTCGATCTTCCAGCAGGGCGCGAACTACATGAGCTCCATAGCAGGCGTGGCCAAGGAGATCGCCTCCCTCATCACGGGAATTCTGCTTCTCTATGCATCCTGCGGGACGTATATGAAGATGAAGGCGCACAGCGTGATCCTAAGAGATGCCTCGAGGGAAGAACAAAGGAAGGAGGAAGAGACATGACGAAAGTATTTACGGACGGCCTCTCCTTCGCGCTCCCGCTCCTCATCATGGCTGTGGGAGCCATCTACTCCGAGAAGAGCGGGGTGACGAACCTGGCGATCGAGGGATTCCAGGGGTTCGGGGCATTTATCGGCGCGCTGATCGCGGTTCTACTCATGCCCGTCATGGGAAATGGCAGCCAGGCTGTGATCTACATCGCCATGGCCGGAGCGGCGCTCGGGGGCGGTGTATACGCGTGCCTGCACGCTCTCCTTTGCATCAACTTCAAGGCCAACCAGGTGATCAGCGGGGTGGTCATCAACATCCTGTCCGTCGCGCTCACCGCGTTCTTCACGAGCTCGGCCAATACCGCCATCAGCGGCACCTCCTCAAACAAGCTGATTCTCGGCGTGTCCACGAGGTTTTCGGTGCCGGGACTTTCAGATATCCCTTATGCGGGCGGCCTGTTTAAGAACATGTATCCGTTTGAGATCATCATCATCGCGCTCGTCCTCTTTTTCTCGTACCTGATGTACAAGACCCGGTTCGGCATGATGCTGAGGGCCTGCGGAGAGAACCCGCAGGCGGTGGACGCCGCGGGCGGAGACGTGGAGAAGACCCGCTGGATCGCGGTCATCATCTCGGGGGCGCTCTCCGGCATCGGAGGCATCTGCTTCGCCTACTCGCTGCTGGCGAATTTCTCGCCCAGCATCTATCTCGGATACGGGTATCTCGCAATTGCGGCCATGATCTTCGGGAACTGGAACATCGGGACGACGGCGATCGTCTGCCTGATCTTCGGATTCGCGAAGTCCGGCGGCTATCAGCTCTGCATCGCCATGGGGCTCCCGAGCAACTACTCGGACCTCTTTCTCATGCTCCCCTATGTTCTGACGATGCTTCTCCTCATATTCTTCTCGAAGAAGAACCATCCGCCGAAAGCGGCCGGAGAGGCGTGGGACAAGGGAAAGAGATAAGGGAAAACAAAAGGTTCTGCTTTTGCAGACAATTTCATTAACAACGGTACATAGAACGGAGCAATCATCGCAAAGGCCTGGACTGTAAGCATAAGGAGCGCTCTTTGCGATCCATAAAAAGGAGGTTTCAAAAATGCCATTTTTCAAAGAAGAAGACCTGATGAGCGGAAGCGTGCACCTGAGTGAGGACGGCAGCGCGGTCGTCATCGTCGACCAGACAAAGCTGCCGAACCGCACGGAGTACCTGGCTCTCCGCACAAAAGAGGACATCTACGACGCCATCAAGGTGCTCGCGGTCCGCGGCGCCCCGGCGATCGGGATCTGTGCCGCCTACGCAATGTATGTCGTCTCGAGGGGGAAGGCAGGGATGGACTACGAGGAATTTGCCGCGTCCATGCAGGCCGACGGGGAGTTCATCAACTCCTCGCGCCCGACCGCTGTCAACCTGAGCTGGGCGATCCGAAGGCAGATGGGCGTCGTGGAGGCCGGGAGAGGAAAGAGCACGGAGGAGATCATCAATGATCTGAAGGCCGGGGCGATTGCGATCCACAGGGAGGACATCGAGATGTGCGGCCGGATCTCGGAGTACGGGCTCTCCCTCGTGAAGCCAGGCGACGGGATCCTCACGCACTGCAACGCGGGGCCGCTCGCGACCTCGAAGTACGGCACGGCCATAGGACCGATCCTTCTCGGGAAGGAGAGGGGAGTTGACTTTAAGGTATTTGCCGATGAGACGAGGCCGCTCCTGCAGGGCGCGAGGCTCACATCCTATGAGCTGGAGAAGGCGGGGGTGGATGTGACTCTCATCTGCGACAATATGGCATCCATGGTCATGAAGAACGGCTGGGTGCAGGCCTGCTTCGTCGGCTGCGACCGCATCGCGGCGAACGGGGACTTCGCGAACAAGATCGGGACGTCCGGAGTTGCGATCCTGGCGAAGCACTACGGCATCCCGTTCTATACCCTGGGTCCGACTTCCACGATCGATATGAATTGCCCGACCGGCGCGGATATCCGGATCGAGCTCAGGGAGCCGGATGAGATCAAGACGATGTGGTACGAAAAGCCGATGGCCCTTCCCGAGACGAAGTGCTTCAACCCGTCCTTCGACGTGACGGATCATGAGCTTCTGACGGCGATCGTCACGGACAGAGGGATTGTCTACCCGCCGTTCGACGTCAATCTGAAGAAGCTGTTTGCTTGACGGCAGGCATTTCAGACTGTAAGAATTTCAGACTGTAAGAATCTCAGACTGTAAGAATTTCAGCCTGTAAGTATTCCGGACTGTAAGAATTCCGGACTGTGAGAATCCCAGACTGTAAGTATTCCAGACGGCAGGTATTTCAAGATGAGAAAGAGGACCATTCTTCGGGGACGAAAAATAGTTTTGGCGCTTGCCGCAGCCGCTTCGGCGCTTCTTCTTGCCTCCGCTGCCTGCGCCTCAGACACAGCCCCTTTGCAGAGCGGATCTGCGGGCATAAGCTCACCGGTGATCCAAAGCGTCACTGTGAACACGGAAGTGGAGATCGGTGGACAGAGAGTTCACAGCATCGATCTGGCCCTCGCCCCGGGCACCCGGTTCGACGACCTTGAGCCGAAGGATTTCCTTATGACCGGGCGCGCCGCCGGGTGGAACGACCCGCTCCTTAAGGGCTTCACGGCGGAGATCTCTGACCTTATATGGACCGGCACGGGACTGACCCTTTCCATCAGGGATTTTCCGGTCAAGTACTTCTTCGTGAAGAACTTTGAAGTGTCCTGCAGCTCCCATCCGGAGCTTCAGTTCACGGAGGCGGACGTGACGAGCGTCGTGACCCCGGTTGCGGATGAATTTGCGGACGGGTATTTTGAGGGAACGGATCACCTCTATCACCTGTTCACTCCGAAGGCGAACCGGGGCGGCGCGGACATACAGCCATTTCCGATCATCGTCGTCTTCCACGGATATATGGACACCGACAACCTGCTCACTTACCGCACATCCGTGGAGTGGGCCGAAGAGAAGGAGCAGGAGGCAAGGCCCTGCTACGTGCTCTCCCCGCGCATCCTGTACTACACGCCCAGGGAGCGCGATGAGGTCTATGAGGCGGTTCACGCAATGATCGAAAAGATGACAGCGGACGGGGAAGTGGACGCGGACCGCGTCTACGTGATGGGAAATTCCTTCGGGGGAGCCGCGGCGCTCGAATTTATCGAGAAATATCCGGACTTCGCGGCGGCGGGAATTCCGCTCTGCCCGGCGCTTGAGTATGTGGACGCCTCGGTATACAAAAGCCTGAAAGACATCACGCATGTCCCGCTCTTCTTTGCACACGCGCTCTCCGATCAGACGATTCCCTCGGGAGTGAGCGAGACCGCTTACCAGATACTGGAAAAAACCGGTGCGAAGAACAATCACTTAAGGCTCTATACAGATGAGGAAATGATCGCAGCGGGAGGGGATCCCGACCCGGACTCCGCGCTCAGCTTCCACCACGTGGAGATCGCGGTGATGCCGGATGAGACATATCACGAGTGGCTGTTTGAGCAGCACAGATGAAAAAATGAGCAGACCGGCCCCAGGTCCGCTCATGCAAGTGAATCAAATGAAAAAGTACAAATGAAAACTCTGGCCCAAATGACTCCGGCCTAAACGACTCCGGCCTGAATGACTCCGGTCTAAACGAGCTCGGCGATCAGGTCGACGCATCTGTCGATGCCGAACCGGCTGACGTCCAGACAGAGGTGATAGTCAGCCGCCTCGCCCATCTCATGGGAGGTATAGGACTTGAAATAGATGCGCCTCCATTGGTCGCGGTGATCCACGTACTTCTCAAGCTCGGGGCCGGTCCGGCCCCTGTTCTCATCGAGCTCGGCAGCGCGCTTCAAGCGGAACTCCCTGCTCGCCGTCAGGAAGACATCGAAGGATTCAATGCCCTCCTCGCGGAGAATGATGTTGGAGCAGCGGCCGACGATGATGCAGGGCTTCTCGGCGAGTCCGAGAATGACGGCCCTCTGCGCCTGGTAGATCTCGTCGTAGGGGTTGGAGAAGGACGCGTTGGTCAGGAAGCGGTTCACGAATTTCGCGTATCTCCCCATGTCCTCGCCTTCGCGGTTGATCTCGTCTTCGGAGTAGCCGCTGATCTTGGCGGTCAGCTTCACGAAATCCAGATCATAGAACTCGATTCCCAGTTTCTCAGAGAGCTTTCTGGCTACAGAGCGGCCGCCCGCTCCGTACTGTCTGCTGATGGTGATGACGGGCAACTGTTTCTTCTGATCCATCTTTACTCCTCCTTGAGAATAAACCGGCTGACATCAGTCATTGCGGAAGGCAATTGCTTAGAGTCACTGTATCCGGGGAAACGAAACGCTTAAGCTTCTGCAGTAAATGCCGCTGACGACTATAACGACAAAAATGTGTACAATACAACAATCATACGCCGCGAAGGCGCCAAATTCAAGCGCAATAAGAGGAAAATGCCATGCTGCCGAAAGACCCCGCGATCCTTCTGAGCTATGTGAACATGAAACTCCGGAACAACTACTCCTCACTTAAGGAATTCTGCGAGGAGGAGCAGGCTGATATGGTGGAGCTGTGCAAGACACTCGACCGGATCGATTACAGCTACGATGCGCCGCGGAACCAGTTCGTGTGAACTTCCGGCGGTCCGCAGGCCGCCTATGCATAGGCACTGTGCTTCGTGTCTTAAGAGGTGCGGCGATGCCGCGCCCGCTCAGTAGTTCTCCCACGAGCCGGTGATCCAGGGGCTGTATTTTGAGAAAATGACCGGATCGCTCATCTCCGTGTAGTGGGCCGCCATGTAGGCATTGGCCCGCGCAAGCTGCTCGTCGCAGCACCCGTCGAAGCGGGTGTCTGTACACGGGTGCCCCGGACTTTCCAGGTGCTTCACGCCGCCAAGCGGATAGTGGAGCATGCACAGGTCGGACACGAGGAAATACTGGAACGCGTAGACGCCGGTTCCGCCGGGATCCATCCAGGTGATATCCACATTGTACCAGCTTCCGTCGATCTTCACCTGGTTCCAGCGATGCTGCATCGGCAGAGAGTCCGCCTGTATGCACGGGATCTGCAGGGCGTCGAGGAGGAACATGTAGAGGTCGGAGTACCCGCCGCACAGGAGGGCGCGGCCGTGGAAGAAATCCTTGTAAGAGGAATTGATTCCGGCCTGCCGGACCGGCATCTCCAGGTCCATGCCGCTCTGGTCGTAGTCGATGTTGTCGCACATCCAGGATGCAAGAAGGAAGCACATGTACTGCTCCTTCATTCCCTGGCGGACGCCTGCCGCCTCGATGATCTCTTTTCTTCGCTTCAGGAAGGACGCCGACTCCTCGTCCGCGATCGTGATATGGAAGCGGTACACGTCGCCGCCGTACCCGACGTCAAGGAGGGTGCTCCCGTCCTCCAGGGAGTAGCACCGCCCCCAGCCTTCCAGCATCTCGGAAAAGGAGAGCACGCGGCTCCTGGAAGAACGGAACGTAAGCCCCTCTTTAACCGGTGTGCCGTCGACAAAGAAACAGAACTCGTGATAGATGCCGCTCGAGCTGTTCTTTATGGTCAGCGATCCGTCCTCATCCGGCGATGCGGTAGAGGAGATGAGATTCCTGTCTTTCTCTCCGTTTCTGTAGAGATATGTGCTGATCCTCATCTTTTTCTTCGGGGGAAGGACGGTGAGGGGGCAGGAGATCGTTGTCTTTCCGACCTTTGCGCAGATGACCGCGCTGCCCCTGGCTTTCCCGGTGATGAAGACGGAGCTCGCTGTCCGCCTGCTTATCGTCACCAGGGAAGGATCCGTGCAGGTAAAGACCGCCGGGGCTCCGCCCTCAACGCCCAGAGTGACTGCTTCGCCGACGCGCACCGTGACGGAGGAGGCGCTAAGATGGACATCCCCCACGGTGATTTTCTGCCTGTACGTCCTGCTTCCCACCTTGTAGGAGATGAAGCAGGTCCCTTTCTTTTTTCCGGTGACCTTCCCCTTCTTCGTGACGGACGCCACTTTCCTGTCGGAAGAGGAGAAGGAGCCCGCTTTTATCCTGTTTGAAAATGTAAATGAGGTCGTTCCGCCCACCGGTATGGAAGACCCGCCGCTAAGCGTCATGGTCCATCCAAGGACCTTCACCTTGCATTTCAAAACGGTCCCGCCAAGGGCACAAGTGACGGCCGCCGTTCCCGTCTTCGATCCGGCGGCAAGCCTTGCGGAGCCGTCCGGCAGGGCCTTCACCTTCACCACGGACCTGTCCGACGTCTTCCAGACCGGCCTGGATCCGCCGGCATTTTTAACGGAAATCACCTGTTCGAAGCCCGCATAGAGCGTGACTTTCTTCTTGTCAAGCGAAGGCGACGCCGCAAAGACCTCAGCTCCGATGAGGAGGGTGAGGCAGCCAAGCAGCACTATGAAAAAAGATATTCTTCGGCTTTTCATCCGGAACCTCGGTATCATCTGTGAATGCGGTACTTCTTTACAGCCGCTTCTTTAATAGTCGTTAACGAGACTGCATTCGGCAATTCATAAGGTCCGCCGGTATCATTACTGCTGTGTGACAGCATCCGTCCGGCGGTTACTTCATGAACTGGTCGATTGCCCTGTTCATCTTCTCGATGGATTCCTCGTCGTGCTCCCTCACGGCCTCCACGATGCAGTGGTCCAGGTGCTCCTTCAGAAGGGCTTTTCCCGCCCCGTTGATCTCGGAGCGGACCGCGGCAAGCTGGATCAGCACATCCGAGCAGTCCTGGCCGTCCTCGATCATCCGCTTTACCGACTCCAGGTGCCCGATCAGGCGGGAGAGACGGTTGATGATCTTTCTCATTTCCTTCGGGTCATGGCTGTGGGAGTGATTGCGGTGCATATGGCCGTGTCCGTGAGCGGGATCGCTTTCCGGATCATGGGCGTGCACGTGTCCTTGCTCATGCGTGTGTTTGTGCTCGTATGTGTGTTCACGTGTGTGCTCATGGGTGTGCATGTGCTCCTGCTCATGCGTGTGCTCATGGGTGTGCATGTGCTCTTGCTCATGCGTGCGCTCGCATGTATGCTCGCACGTGTGCTGATTCGTATCCTCCTTCGCATGCTCGCGAGTGTGCCTGTACGTATCTTCGCACTCGCCATCCTTCTTGCGCCGATGCCCGTGTTCGTGAACATGACCCTGCTCATCTCTATGCTCATGCCTGTGTTCGCCATCCTGCCCATGCATGTGCCCGCGGCCGTCATAACGATCAGGGGAGGAGGACGGAACGCGTCCCGCCCCGGACATTGTCTGATTGTCAGTCATCGATGTGCTTACCTCCTTCAATGAACCTGGGCGCGCTTGAACCGGTGCTGATCAGTTACAATTATTTTTACATTTTATCACAAAAACACCGGGCCGGCGAGTGGCTTCATTTTATGTTACCGTTTCTTAAAGAATACGCTCTTACAAATAATCTGCAGAATATGATAAAATAGAGTCTATATGGGAGAGGTGAGAACATGAAATGGAAAACAGGAGATACGGTCGTCCACTCCCGGGACGGAATCTGCACCGTGACCGATATCCGGGAGATGACCCTGACAGGTAAGATGCAGGAATACTATATTCTTGAGCCTGTCTATGAGCGCAGCTCCAAGCTCTACATCCCCACCGAAAAGGAGGATCTCTTTTTGCGGTCTCCTGTGACCCGGGAGGAGATCACTCAGTATGTCCGAAAACTGCCCGAGGCGGACGTCGAGTGGATCGGGGATGAGAAGAAGCGGCAGAGCATGATCGTGGAAGTGAGAAAGACGGGCAGCTCCGAGACGCTGTTAAGCCTCATCTCGCTCTTTTACAGGAAGAGGGATGAGCAGCATGAGATGGGGAAGAAATTCCATTCCTCGGACGAGCAGTTCTTAAAAGACATCGAGACCCGGGTCAACCGGGAGTTTGCCTATGTCCTCGGAATTGACCCTTCCGA
>CADCPJ010000127.1 GCA_902803245.1 uncultured Lachnospiraceae bacterium
CTGCTTTCTGGATGCCGATCACCGCCGCGGCAAACTCCTTCACGCGGTCCATCCTGACGGCTGCAAAGCTGTTTTCCCCAACTCCGTTTTCATGGAGGAAAGCCGCAATGAGGTCAGATGCCCTGTTCAGTTCATCGTAGGTGTAGCTCCCGCGGCTGTCCGATACCGCCGTCTTTCCCGGCACCTGGTCCACACTTGCCTTAAAGAGATCCAGCCAGGTCTGCCCGGCATCATAGTGCAGTTCCTCTCCCTTTGAAAGCGCGAGTATCTCTCTCTTCTCTTCATCAGTGATAAGGGCAAGCTCCGAAAGCTTATCCTTTGCCATCATGTCCTTGAGGACCCGGTTCATATATTTTGCAAACCGTTTTATGTACTCCTTGCTGTAGCGATCTGCATGATACTGTAATTGCAGGATCAGCTTATCCTCCTTCGGGAAAAGCTGGACGGAGAGCTCGTCTCCCGTTGCAATAAATGGCAGCTCTTCTCGCTTCAGCCTAAAGCTGCTTCCCGCAGGAAGAGAAAGCATATCCCCCTGCCAGACAAACTGCACATCGCTGGTGATGCCTGTATCCGCAGAGAGTTCCGCGAAGGAATAGAGGTCGTTGGCCATGGAGCCAAGAAGCTGCTCTTTAAGACGGGAGAGGTACTCCTCAACAGACAGATCCCTGTCCCTTATGCAAAGCACGGGCAGAGTCGTCACAAACATGGATACGGTCCCTTTGCAGCGCGGATCGCGGCGCCCGCTATAGACCGTGGTGAAAAGGACCTCCTTTTTCAGAGTGTACTCAGACAAAAGAAGGCCGAAAGCTGCCGTAGTAAACACATTCTCCGTTGTTTTATGCTTCTCGCAAAATGCTTTCAGTTCTCCGTAAGAGATATCCAGTGTATAAGACTCGTCTCCGTATTTAAGGTCGCCTCCCTTCCTGTCCCCCTCCGGCAGCGCTGTGGGATCCGCATCCCCAAACTGCCTTAAGTTCCATTCCTTTGCCTTCTCCCATGCTGCTTTATTCGACCTGGCACTTCGTTCGGCCATGGCAGCGTCAAAGGCAGTCCAGCTCTCCGCATCGATGTTTTTCCCGCCCAGGGCTTTCTCCAGGTCCGCCGCAAGGATCTGCATGGATGTTCCGTCAAAAACGAGGTGATGGAAATCCATAAAGAGATGCTTCGCTTTCTCCGTTTCTATCAGCCGGATGCGGAACAGGCGCTCATTCTTTATGTCAAAGGGCCGTACCAGAGATTCTTTTGTCCTCTCCAGTTCCTCCTCCGTCATCTGTTCACGGAGGCATATCTCCTCATTAGCGTAAGCGCTCTGATACTGCATGGCGGGTATGCCATGCTCATCTGCTGCGATCCCGGCAAACAGCCCCGGATGGGCGAGCACCGTTTTTTCGATCGCAGCTCTAAGAAGCTCCGCATCCATATCTCCCGGCAGGGCAAAAAGCATGGGGTTGTTGTAAACAGCTTCCCCTGCCCGCTTCTCGCACTCCAGAAAAATACCAAGCTGGGACTGGGTAAGAGGACAGGGGCGGGTCAGGTTTTTTTCATGCTCCGCAGACGCTGTTTCACGGGACAGATCCTCTATATAGTATTCCGCGATCTTTTTCGGCGTTCTCCCGCGGAAGATCTGACTCATGGTAAGCCCGGGAAGACCGCATGTGCCCACGATCTCCATCGAGGTGACTGAGCTTCCTCCCATAGCATAGAAATCATCCTCTGCGCCGAAGCGTTCCCATCCCAGCGCGCGGGCCATCGCGCCGCACAGCGCGCGCTCTGTGTCATTTTCCGGTGCCACGTATTCCCCCGCTTTCACTTCAGGCTTTGGCAGGAGGCGCCGGCTGAGCTTTCCGGTGGACGTGCGGGGCAGGGCATCCAGGTGGATAAAACGGGATGGTATCATGTAATAAGGCAGGATGCTTTCAAGCTTCTTCCTGAGTTCTTCCGTATCGACATCCACCGGATCCGCGTAATAGAGGCAGATAAAAGCATCCGGGCCTTCTCCGAAACCGGCTGCTATTACCTGCGTAAGGCCTGATACACGGCTGACTGCCGCTTCGATCTCCGCCGGCTCCACGCGGTTGCCGCTGATCTTGATCATATCATCGATGCGCCCGACGATCTCATATTGCCCGTCCGGAAGCATCCTGGCCAGGTCCCCGGTATGGAGCTCCCCGTTCGCGAAGGCCCGGGAAGCTTCCTCCGGACGATTGATGTATCCGCGGACATAGGGATCCTGAACACAGAGCTCTCCCGCCTCACCCTGCGGCACAGGCCTCCCTTCCTCTTCACGCAGCGTGATTTCCATGTCCGTCAGGGGCCTCCCTACCGGCGATATCCCGCAAGGCTGATCCAGATGCCCGACAGCGACGAGGAAAGCGGTCTCGCTCATGGCGTAAAAGTTCAGGATCTGGAGTCCGGGATCATCGGACCAGATTCCGTTGGCCACCTCCGAGCCCACAATGATCCTGTTGACAGTAGGTATATTTCGAAAGTGGCGTATTATGGACGGAGCGCAGAAAAGCACATCAATTTTATTATCCGTGAAGGCATTTAATATGGCCTGCGGATCCTTCACAATGCTGAATGGGACGACGCTCATCCTGCCGCCCGCGTCCAGTACGCCCACATAGAACAGGAGCGACGCAACGAAATGAAGAGGGGCGATCAGGGCAAAATGGTCATCGGTTCTCAGCAGACTCTTTCCGTTTTCATAGTAGCTGCGTGCGATCAGGTCCAGATTTCCGTACTCATGCAATACACCTTTAGGAGCACCTGTGGTGCCGGAGGTGTAGACCGCAAAGGCTGCATCATGAGCATTCACCTCAGCAAAACCCGGAAGGGGTTCACACTGAAGTATCTCCGCCCAGGCTTTGTCATCAAGTACCAGCCTGCATCCGCAGTCCCTGCGGATAAATGCGATGCGCTCTTCCGGATAGTCCTGCTCCAGCAAAACGAAAGCCGCCCCGGCCTTCCACACGCCAATCATGGCGATCAAAGGCTCCACGCCCCTTGGAAGATGGATGTTCACGAAATCTTCCCGCCCTATTCCATGTGCCTTCAGATAGCGGGACACCTTTCCGGAGATCAGGTCCAGTTCCCGGTAGGTAACAGCCTTTCCATCCCCCATGGATGAGAGCGCAATCTTCTCGGGAGTGTTTATCACATATCGCTGCAATTTCTCTAAGAGCTTATTCATTTTCGCATTATCCCATTCTTGCATTGCGACGTTCTGTCGATTATACGGTGCCAGGTTCTATCGCCGTTAACGAAATGTTCTGCGTAAGAAAGACAGTTTGGTTAACGACTACAAATAAGCATATCATATTGTAGTTTCCTTCTCAATTACTCCCAAAAGCAAATAGGCACAAAAAGGCAGATTCCAACCTGCGAAAGGAAGGAATCTGCTTCTTCAGAATCCTCCTAAGGCCGTCTTCCCGGCCCGGTATATATTAAACAGATGAATTTATAGCAATGCCATCTAACACAGATCTAACAAATCTTCTTTTTTACGGTTATAATGGCCGCACTTTTTTTGTGGCGGGTGAACGAACTCTCTGCTATAATAACAGTTTGTATTTCAATAAAGGCCGGCTGATTCTATTGTCCGGATTACGAAAGGAGCAACTTATGAAAAAAAGTTTGAGCGCTTTACTTGTTTTAGTACTGGGCCTCACAGCCGCAGTGCCTGTCCAGGCCGATTCAGCGGATGCAGCCCAGTCCGTGGCGGAACCTGCAGCGGCTGCCACTCATGATACTCCGGTTGATGTCAATACGGAAGCGGTGTACCTGGCCGGCAATCCCGAAGATGTAGCTGTAGTGATCCTCCACACCAACGATGCCCACACATACTATCAGAACAATATCGGCTATGACGGACTGGCACTCTATAAGAAGGAGCTTGAATCCCAGTATGACAACGTCCTTCTCGTAGATGCCGGGGACACTATTCAGGGCACTGCAATCGGAACCATTTCCAAAGGCTCTGCCCCTGTTGAAATGATGAATCATCTGGGATATGACATTGCGGTACCCGGAAACCATGAATTTGATTTTGGTTTTGATGTACTTAATGATTGTGCCAAACAGCTTGACTGCGGCTATGTCTGTGCGAATTTCTGTACATCGGACGGCAGCCCCGTATTTGACCCATGGCGGATCATTGAATCCGGCGGACTGAAAATCGGCTTTGTCGGCGCGGTAATACCGGATACATTTACCCGTTCCGCGATCAAAGACATCAAAAATGAAGCCGGTGAGCCGGTGTATGATTTCATGGCGGATGAGACCGGGGACAGACTGAGCGAAAACCTGCAGAAATCCATCGACGAAGTCCGGGCCAAGGGCGCAGATTACGTGATCCTTGTCTCCCACCTCGGAAACAACAAGAAGATCGCCGGGGCCTACGCCTCTGACCTGATTGTCGCAAAGCTGACGGGCCTCGATGCGGTAATCGATGCACACTCCTGTGAAGTATACAGTATAGCAACCCCGGACAAGGACGGGAACATGATCCCCCTCGCCCAGGTCGGTGCGGATATGAAGGGGATCGGCACACTGACAATCTTTAAGGACGGGCGCCTGGAGGAAAGACTCGTCGATACGGTTCCGGCATTTTCAAAAGTCCCCTATGAGACAGTGGTCCGCGGTGATGTAGAGAGGAATGTGGATCCGGAAATGAAGAAATTCACGGATGACATCGCAGCTTCCTATGCGTCCGTCCTGAATCGCAGGATCGGCGAGCTTTCGGTTGACCTGATCAAGATGTATCAGAGCAAAGACCCGAGCCGCGCCGAAGAAAACGGCTTATGTGACCTCGTGGCGGATGCCTTCCGCGGCATAGGCGACACACAGATCGGTTTCATCAATGCCGGCACGGTTCGCGCAAACCTGCACAAAGGGGATGTCACATACCAGCACATCATCGATATTCTGCCGTTCTGCAACACGGTTGTTACAGCAAAAGTCACCGGTCAGATGATCCTTGACGCCCTGGAATTCGGCGTGTCTTTCCTCCCGATCAGGGACGGCGCTTTTCCGCAGACCTCAGGGATGACGTACACCATCAATCCGGAGATTCCGACCAGTGTGAAAATGGACGAAAAGAAGCAGTTCATTTCGGTGGATGGCGAGCGCCGTATATCCGATGTCAAAATCGACGGCGAAGATCTGGATCCGGACAAGTCATACACGATTTCAATGACCCAGTTCCTGCTGACCGGCGGAAACGGTTATACCATGTTTGACGGCGCTGAAATACTCTCGGATACCATGCTTGCCGATAATGAAGTGGTTGCAAAATACATAGAGGAAAACCTGAAGGGGCAGATTCCTGATATGTACGAGAAGCCTCTTGGCAGGATCAGTTGGAAAGCTGCCTGATCATCTATTGTAAACAAAGGCAGGTGAATTATGATGCGCTTCATCAGGCGGAAGGGCTCGCAGATTACCGGTTTTCAGAGGAAGAAAGAAGCATCTATATTCACAATCATTACAGTTCCCCGGAAGAACTCCCGGCGGATCAATAAGTCAGTAAATCAGGATTGGATCGCTGAGAGTGCAGCAGCATAACAGGCCGCGCCCGGGAGGGGCTTAATATATGTCCCTCTCCCGGGCGCGGCCTTCTTATTCTGATACGCTCATCCAGGTACCAGGCATGTGCGGCACAGACTCCATCGCGCGCAAACGGTTTCAGTCATCCATCACTGCACGTCACTTCCCGCATCACATGACAGAGTTCCGCTGAGAATGCAGCTTCCATCAACGTATTTGTAGTCAAGTGCCCGGCATGCGCGGCGAGTCAGCGTAACGGAGAGAGGATCTCCTTCTTCCAGGGGATTTGCGTCCCGGCCAGGGTAACTCACTTCCATGTCCACGCTGCCACTGCCCGCATCGCTGTACTCATAAAGCAGATGGAGCTCATCTTCCCCGCCAAGTGTCGGCAGAATGATCTGCTGGCAGAGTTCCTCCGCAACAGTCAGCATATTGTTTATGAGTCTTCTGCTGATCATGTGCCGTATGCCGAACTGTTCGATCCCGGCAAACTGCCCCAGGGAATCAAAACTGTTTTTCCGGAAGGAGGTCTCAAAGACCTTCAGGCGGCGGATGAACTGTCGGGTTTTGTCTTTCTTCGGTGCGTCAAAGATCTCCTCAGGGGTCCCCTCTTCATAGATGATTCCTTCGTCCATGAAGAACACCCGGTTCGATACCTCCCTGGCAAAGCTCATCTCGTGGGTGACAATCATCATGGTCATCCCCTCCGCGGCGAGCCTGCGAATTACCGAGAGCACCTCTCCAATCATGGTTGGGTCCAAAGCAGAGGTCGGCTCATCGAAGAGGAGGATCTTCGGGTACATCGCGACGGCCCGGACTATGGCAACCCTTTGCTGCTGTCCGCCGGAGAGGTGTTCCGGAAGAGTGAGCGCCTTGTCTGTCAGTCCGACCATCTGCAGAAGCTGCATGCTCTTTTCACCGGCTTCCTTTTCGCTTCGCTTTAAAAGCTTCGTCTGGGCAAGCATCAGGTTTTCTATGACGGTCAGATGGGAAAACAGATTGAAAGACTGAAATACCATCCCGATCTGCTGTCTCATGTGATTGACGTCGCAGCTCTTCGCAAATGTATCCTGCCCTTCAAAGAGAAGCGTTCCGCCGTCTGCAGTCTCCAGATGGTTTATGAGGTTAAGCAGGGTGCTTTTCCCTGTTCCGGACGGGCCGATCACTGCAACCACGTCTCCCTCATGGATTTCGCAGCTCATGTCCTTCACGGGTGTCACATTCTCAAAGCTCTTCTTCAAATGCTCCGCCCGGATGAGCACTTCCCTGCTCTCCTCTTTTTCAGCACCGGACTGCCGGACGAGCTCCCTGTCCGAATCTCCGTGAAAAGCCTCGACGATTTCAACGATCTCTTTTCTGACGTGCCTCTGCTGCGGATGGATTCTCTTTTCCACCGCTCTAAGAAGCGAGATCAGCAGGAGGCAGAGAAGAAAATAGACCAAAGAAGTAAAAAGCAGCGGGAAGAAAGCTTCATAGGTCCTGGAGCGGATGATGTCCGAGGCCTTCGTCAGATCTATGACGGAGATATAGCCTGCAACCGATGTCATCTTTACCGTGGCAATCAGCTGTCCGCTGTAGGGCGGCAGGAAATGAACGAGCGCCTGCGGCAGGACTACCGAGCGAAAGGTCTGCAGCTGCCCGAAGCCAAGGGCAGTCGCCGCTTTCGCCTGGCCGGGGGGCACAGCATTGATGCCGCTGCGGAATATCTCCGAGCAGTACGCGGAAAACTCAAGGGAGAATGTGATCGCGCAGATCCAGAAGGAGTCGAGGCCGCTGTTGCCAAAGACCAGGTAATTGAGGACAAGCAGGAGCACCACAACGGGAAGCGACCTGAATATCCGGATATACAAACCGGCAAGCGCACTGACATACGGGTTTTTCCGCATGCGCAGATAGCAGATCAGCACGCCGAGCAGCGTTCCGAAAACGCCGGAGACAAGAGAGAGCAAAATGGTCACTTTCAGTCCGGACAGCAGGATTTTATACCGGTCCTCCGTGATGAACGTGCGCCGGATACTGTCTCTCATATTCTTAATAAAGACGGATGCCTTTGAAACTTCTTTCATGACAGGTTCTCTTCTCACGAGAAGATAGTATTCATCCGTCAAAAGGGTATCCGTGACATTGATGGTCTCCAGCCTTTCGGGAGAAGGTGCAATCGAATCCGCGCAGATATCATACATGCCGGAGGCAAGGCCTGTCATTTCCGCAGACTTTGCAACGACTTCGTACTGGGGGGTGTATCCGGAAGCGGCGCAGAATCCATTGATGATCTCAATAAACTCACCGGTAAGCGTCTCCCCCACATAAAATGTCATCGGGGTCCACAGACCTCCGGTTGAGACCCGC
>CADCPJ010000128.1 GCA_902803245.1 uncultured Lachnospiraceae bacterium
CCGGGGACAGCTATATCACTTCCTTCGACGGCGATCTTGGTTCGGTAGTCACAAACGGCTATCACCTCTACGTGAACGGCGAAGAGGCTGCGTAAACCACAGTTACATGAACAGCACCTGCGCATATCGCGGTCGAATAGAACACAGCTGCGCATATCGCGGTCGAATAGAACAGCAGCTTCGCATATCGCGGTTGAATAGAACACAGCTTCGCAAACCGCGGTCGAATAGAACACAGCTTCGCAAACCGCGGTCGAATAGAACACAGCTGCGCATATCGCGGTTGAATAGAACACACCTGCACATATCGCATTTTCATAAATCGTATGGAAATATGATCAAAAACGTGACATTGGGGACTGTCCCCAATGTCACGTTTTTATGGGAGGTCGAAGAATTCTGAGAGGGTGTTCTTCTTGTCGATCAGCTCATTGTATTCGTAGGAGTCGTAGGTATTAAGGAGCGCGGCGACGGTCTCGTCACTGTCGTGCTCGTGGTAGAGGCCGTCGTTCCCGTACCAGGATTTGCCCGAGAAGGCGGGGATCTGTTTCTGCAGATCGAGCAGATACTCCTGCCAGCCGGTGAGTTTGCTGCCGGCCAGCTGCATGGTCGTCGTCCCGAGATAGTTGAGGGAGGTGATGACGCCGTCCTTTTCGGGGATGTCATAGTTGGCCCAGATAAAGAAAGGCGTCTGGTAGAAGAGCTGGTGCGCCTCGAAGCTCGTGTCCGGGGTGACGCCGTTTACCGCTTTGTAGAATGCGTGGGGCACGGAAGGAAAATGGTCCCCGAAGAAGACGACGAGGGTCTTCTCGGCGCTCTTTTTCAGGCGGGCGATCATTTCCCCTGCGGCCTCGTCGGTCTTTTTGATGAGGGTCAGATACTGGGATGCCGTCGGATAGGCGCCTTCCCACTCGTCGATCGTCGACTCGAAGCCCTCATAGTTGTAGCCGCTGTGGTTCTGCATTGTCACGGCGAAGGAGAAGAGCGGCTCTTCCGTCTCCTCGGTGAGGTCGCAGAGCTCCTCGAAGACCGAGCGGTCCGAGACGTAGTCCCTTACGTACTCCGCATTTTCAAATGGTTCCATCACGAGGAATTCATCGAAGCCCATCGCGGCGTAAGTCGCGTCCCGGTTGTAATTGGTCCGCGAGAACGGATGGATCGCCACTGTGCGGTAGCCCTGCTTCTTCATCTGGGAGGCCAGGGCGTACTGCATGCGCTGGCCGAACATCACGTAGGGCGAGGCGCTCAAGGAAAAGAGGTGCATGGAGCCTCCTGTGTTGTACTCGAACTCGCTCCGCCCGGTCCCGCCGCCGTAGGTCGAGACCATGACCTTGCCCTTGATGGCATTTTCCTTAAGGGAGTGGTAGTTCGGCATGACCTTCTCGGTGAGACCGGCCTTCCCGTAGATGTCGACGTCCGCAAAGGCCTCGTCCATGATGACGATGACGTTCGGCTGCTCGCCCTCTGCAAGGCCGACGCCGGCGCCGGGAAGCTCCGCCGGGAGATTGGCATTGTAAGTGCGGGCGGCCTCGATGAAGGGGATGGCATGTTCCTTAAGCTTTTCCACGGAGTAGCCCTCCGGCGCCCTGACCTGGGCGTTCTTGATGGTCTGGATGAAGCACAGCTGCGCGCCGACCTGGCGGAATGCGCTGCGGGGCATGCCCACCGTCCCGATCGACTTGGAAAATGCCTTCGACCGGCCGATGCCGATCACCATCACGAGGAGAATTGCGGCGCCTGCAAGCCGCGAGAGGATCTTCGCGCGGCGGCTCGTGCCGGGAACCCTGTCCGACGACATCGCGTAGTTCATGTAAATGAGAAGAAAGAGATAGAAAACGAGCAGGATTTCTTTCGTCAGGACAAATTCATAATTTCCCACCACTTCCGCCGCGGCGCCGATGTCGAGGATGTCGTAGAAGAGGATCGGGATGCCCCGGAACTCGGTCGTGTAATACTGGGCGATGGCAAAGATGATGTAGAAGAGGCTGCCGAGCCCGACGGCCGCTTTCAGGGAGTGAAAGAGAAAAAAGAGCACGAGAAAGAGCGCGGCGGAGATTCCGATGCTCATCAGGTTGTGGGTCAGGGAGATCCTGCGCCATTTGGGATTCGTGATGATCTCGACTCCGAAATGCCACTGCGCCGAATGGAAGAGCGTCGCGATGATGAGATGGAGGACGGAAATGCAGCGGGTTTTCCCCGGCTCCACTACGCACAGGTAGCGGAAGAGCGTGAAGAAGAGGAAGAGGAGGCACAGGAAGAAGCCTCCGAACCAGATCAGCTTCATCGTGGAGCCCTCATTTGCCTGCATCGAAAAGAGCGGAAAATGAGCTGCGAAGAAAATGGCGAGCACGACAAGGGAGACCGTGAACACGATTCCCTTCGGCTGGCGGATGCGCTTATGGAAATGCTCCTTCATGTACTCCGGCGTGAGCCGTCTCCTGATATCTGCAAGATTCATAAATGAAACCTCTGTCGTAATTGTATGCCAATGGCGGAGCGAATCATGGCTCCGGAGGCCGTTTGGTCAATAGTTTACCATATATGAATGGGATGTTCAAAATACTGCGCCAAAAAAAACGTGACAATGGGGACTGTCCCCAATGTCACGTTTTGTGCTATGATTATCTGATGTCCATTGGAGGAGTTTGAGCGATGCCGGTAATGACGTACAACAGCATGTTTTTTGTCGTGTTCTTTGCGGTCTTCCTGATCGTGTATCTCCTCATGCCGAAACCATCGCTGCGCCAGGCCGTGATCATCGCCGGCAACGTGTTTTTCTACGGATTTGCATGCGGCCTGCAGGCGATGCTGCTTCTTGCCGCAGCGTCCCTTCTCATCTATCTGGTCACGAGGAAAATGGAGCGGATCTATGAGAGATATGAGGCGGAGGCGGAGGGCTTAAGCAAAAAGGAGCAGGCCGCCCTCCTTGTGAATTACAAAAAGAACACGAGAAAATGGCTTCTTCTCGGGGTCATCATCCTGATCGGATTCCTCGTCTATGTGAAGGTGGGGAAGGCTCTTCATTTTGAGGAAATAACATCCATAAAGGACATCCGCTTCACGCGCATCCTCGTGCCTCTCGGGCTGTCTTACTACACATTTTCCTCTGTGGGGTACCTCGCCGATGTCTATTGGAGAAAAGCGAAGGCCGAGCACAGCTTCTTCACGCTCTTTGCGGCGATGACGTACTTTCCGACAATCGTGCAGGGCCCGATCAGCCGCTACGACAAGGTGATGAGGCAGTTTCATGAGCTGCCGGGCTTCTCCTATGAGAGGGTCTGCCACGGCCTTCAGCGGATGTGGTGGGGCTTCTTCAAGAAGAGCGTGATCGCGGATCGCATCACTCCCGCGGCGGGCGCGATTTTCGCCGACATCTCCCAGTACGCGGGACTCGAGATCGTGTTTGCCGTGATCGGAAATGTCATCGCGATCTATATGGACTTCTCGGGCTGCATGGACATCGTCATCGGGGCGGCGGAGGCCATGGGCGTTACGCTCGACGAGAACTTCCGGCAGCCGTTCTTCGCGAAGAGCGCCGCGGAATTCTGGAGGAGATGGCACATCACCCTCGGGGCCTGGTTCAAGGACTACGTGTATATGCCCATCGCCATGAACCCGAAGTTCATGAAGCGGACGGCTTCGATCCGCAGGAAGTGCGGCGTGAGGACGGCACAGGTGTTCTCGGCGGCTGTCCCGCTTATGATCGTCTGGATCCTGACCGGGCTGTGGCACGGGACGGGGAAGGACTACATCCTGTGGGGCTTCTACTGGGGCGTGCTGATCATCATTGAGACGGCATTTGCGAAGGAATTAAAGAGCGTGCCGAAGAAGCTGCACATCAATACGGAGGATTTTCCGTACCGGCTCTTCCAGATGATCCGGACATTTATTTATTTTGGTGTAGGGCGGATGATCACCGCCGTCGGAGTCGGGCGGGGCGTATTCCTGCTCTTTGGGCAGATGTTTAAGGAGGGACGGTTCTACATCTTAAAGGACGGGAATCTCTTCAACTACGGGATCGACAAGAAGAATTTCCTGCTTCTTGCAGTCAGCATTCTTGTGGTGTGGGCTGTCGATATCCTAAGCCTTAAGGGGAGTGTGCGGGAGAGGATCGACGGGATGCCTCTGCCGGTTCGGTGGATCCTCTACTACGGCCTCGTGATCTCCGTGATTGTCTTCGGGATCTACGGGGAGTCCTATGACGCGAGTGCGTTCGTGTACGGCGGGTTCTGACGAATCATGGAAATACGGCGGGTTCTGACGAATCATGGAAATACGGCGGGTTCTGA